>JASLEL010000191.1 GCA_030151145.1 Aquirhabdus sp.
TTGGTCAGCAGGTACAGCACTGTTCTGCGGAATCAGCGGCCATGCTTCCTGCGCGGTAAAGCTGAGGATCGGGCTCATCCAGCGCACCAGTGCATTCACCACATGATAGATTGCGGTTTGAGCCGAACGACGGGCAATGGCGTCTTTCTTGATGGTATACAGACGGTCTTTCAGGATATCGAGGAAGAATCCACCGAGATCACTGGTACAGAAGCCCACCAGTTGGCTGCAGACCAGATGGAAGCTCATATCATCATAAGCAGCGCGGATACCTTGCTGCACAGTCACAGTCCGCGCCAGCATGAAGCGATCCATCGCAACTAAATCATCCACAGGCACAAGATCAGTCGCCGGATTAAAGTCGTTCAGGCTTGCGAGCAGATAGCGCAGGGTATTGCGAATCCGGCGATAACCATCGGTGGTACGGCTAAAGATTTCCTTACCGGCGGTCATCTCATAGCGATAATCACTCGACGCCACCCAGAAACGCACGCCATCAGCACCGAGTTCTTTGATCACATCCTGCGGCGTGATGATATTGCCCAAGGATTTAGACATCTTGTGGCCTTTGACATCCACGACGAAGCCATGCGTCAGTACGTTTTTAAACGGCGCTTCGTTGTTGATCGCAAGGCCAGTCAAGAGTGAGGTCTGGAACCAGCCACGATGCTGGTCGGAGCCTTCTAAGTACAGATCGGCAGGCGCGGCCAGCTCTGGACGCTGCTCCAGCACACAGTAATGCGTGACACCGGAGTCAAACCAGACATCCAGCGTGTCGGTGGCTTTATTGTACTGCGCGGCATCATCACCGATGAGGCTCTCTGCAGTGGCGTTAAACCACGCATCTACCCCACCCTGCTCGATCAGCAAGGCGACTTTCTCAATCAAGCCTTCAGTATCGGGATGCAGGGCACCGCTATCTTTGTGCACAAAGAACGGGATCGGCACCCCCCACGTACGCTGGCGCGAGATACACCAGTCGGGGCGGCCTTCGATCATGGCTTCGATACGGTTCTGACCCCAGTCAGGAATCCACGACACGGTCTTGATGGCATCCATCGCGGCTTCGCGCAGACCAGCTTTCTCCATGCTGATGAACCACTGCGGGGTCGCACGGAAGATGATCGGTTTCTTGTGCCGCCAGCAATGCGGATAGCTGTGGCTGATCACCACATGCGCCCACAGTTTGCGGTCGCCTTTGAGACGATCAATGATCTGCGGATTGGCTTTGTAGATGTGCTCACCGGCAAAGACAGCCGCTTCAGGCAGATACACGCCGCTGCCGCTCACCGGATTTTCGACCTTAAGACCATATTGCAGGCCGACCTTGTAGTCGTCCACACCATGTCCGGGCGCGGTATGCACAGCGCCGGTACCACTGGTATCCATCACATGCTCACCTAGGATCACCGGTACTTGACGCTCGACGATCAACGGATGCTGCAGGGTGAGATGCTCAAGCACAGCACCTTTAAACTCAGCCAGCACCACCGGGTCTTGCAGACCATAGCGCGTGGTGGCATCGCCAACGAGATTCTTAGCCAAGATCAAGGCGACCGACTGATCATCCGACTTTGCGCTCACGAGCTGATAGTCGATCTCGGCATGCAGCGCCACGGCTTGGTTGGCAGGCAAGGTCCACGGCGTGGTGGTCCAGATCACGATTTCGGTAGGCAGGGTGACAGTTGCGCCTACACGCTTGGACAGATCTGCCAGATCCACCACACCAAAGCCGACGTCGATGGCATCGGATTTTTTGTCCTGATATTCGACTTCCGCTTCGGCGAGTGCCGAGCCACAGTCGAGACACCAGTTGACCGGCTTTAGACCCGGCGTCACGTGACCGGCTTTGACGATCTTACCCAGTGCACGGACGGTGTTGGCTTCCTGACTAAAGTTCATGGTCAGATAAGGATGATCCCAGTCACCCATGACGCCCAGACGCTTAAAGTCGGCCTTCTGCAGCTCGACCTGACTGGCTGCGTACTCGCGGCACAGAGTGCGGAATTCGCTGGCATCGACTTTGACGCCGACCTTACCGACTTTCTCTTCGACCTTCTGCTCGATCGGCAGACCATGGCAGTCCCAGCCCGGCACATATGGTGCATCGAAGCCCGACAGCGTCTTGCTCTTCAGGATGATGTCTTTGAGGACTTTATTGACCGCATGTCCGAGGTGAATCTGGCCGTTGGCATAGGGCGGGCCGTCGTGCAGGATGTATTTAGGCTTATCCGCACGTGCAGCGCGGACCTTGGCATACAGTCCATCGGCTTCCCAGTCGGCCAGCCACGTCACTTCACGCGTAGCAAGCTTGGCCTGCATGGCAAAGGGCGTATCCGGCAGATTCAGGGTATCTTTGTAGTCGACTTTTTTGGTCAGGTCGTCTGAGGTATGGTCACTCATCAGGGGTTACAGTCCAGTTCAAATTCAAACAATGCAAAAAATCAGGGGAATAACAGTAAATTCGTGATCCGTTGGGCTTTAAATCAGGCCCGGGATCGGTGCAGTTGCGGTGTCCTTGCGATAGGCCAGTGTATCCAGTACATCCTGCCGAATACCATCCTGCAGCGCCGCAAGCGATGGATAGGCACGCTCGCCATGCAAATGATGCAGGAAGGTCACCGCCACGCGTAAACCATAAAGATTAACAGAAAGCGGCGTCGGATAGTTTTGATGCGGCAAAAAAACCTCCAGTCGCCAGACTTGAGCCACTTGCCCCGCCAGCGCCGGACGCGTCCCGACATGCCCGGCACCAATCATGCCGCCTGTCGTATAGCCTGCCACCCCCTGCCCCATGGTCAGCACATCCAATGGCGCACCTTTATCCACCACGCGCATCTGTACCACATAGATACCATGCACGCACGGCGTCAGACGGTTGAGCGCGACATTGGCGGTGGGAAAATCTATCGTGCGGCCGATCTGGTCGCCATACTGCACATGACCGGTAATGGTATAAGGCCGCCCGAGCAGCCGCGCCGCAGTGGCAAAGTCACCCGCCTGCAGCACCTCACGCACGCGGGTGGAGCTGACACGCTCGCCATCGACCAGAATGGTCGGCAATACCGCGACCGGAAAGCCATAATTCTTCAGGAACGTCACATCACCGGCACGATCACAACCAAAACGGAAGTCATCGCCGATGACGAGCTCTTGGGTATTTAAGCGATGCTTTAAGAGATCGGCAAAATTCTGTGCGGTGAGCGAGCGAAATGCCTGATCAAAGCGGGCGATCAGCACATAGTCCACCCCCAAATCACGCAGGATCTCGACCTTCTCACGCCATGTGGTGATGCGTGGCGGTGCTTCCGCGCCCCGGAAAAACTCCAGCGGCTGCGGCTCAAACAGCATAACCAGGGTTTTGAGTCCTTTTTGCGCAGCCGTCTCTTTGAGCGTCTGGACCATCGCCTGATGGCCCAGATGCACGCCGTCGAAATTGCCGATGGTCACGGCCAAAGGCGGCAGCGCGGGGTCGTCAGGCAGGCAGTGTAAACGGAGCAATTTCATGCGTGTGCAGGTCCTCATCGCAAGAGCGTCTAGTGTGCCAGAAAAGCACTGCGCCGTCTGCCACGGCGCATGATTCCAGAGTATATGAGCGGATGACTGAGCATCGTCCAATCAATGATGGCGAATCTGACTGGGACGGAAACCCGTCAGCAGCAAACCCACACCATAAGCCACGGCACCAAGCTCACACAAGGAAAGCAGCTCGGCCACGCGCTGCCAGCGCGGCGCATCCCACTGATACCACTGCAGGCCATAGACCAGCACCACTACCATCAGCATGTTGCCGCACAGATAGCGGAAGGCGATCATCTGCCAGTGCGGCCCGACCTTAAAGACGCCATCACGCTTGAGCGCGTAGTACAGCATGCCGGCATTGAGGAAGGCGGAGCAGGTACTGGCAAGCGACAGCGCACTGTGCAGCGGCCACTTGAGCAGATAAAAAATCCCGACCAAGATCAGGTTAAAGCCCATATTGGCGACCACGGCGATCAGACCGATCTTGACCGGCGTCTTGGTATCCTGACGCGCATAAAAACCCGGAGCAAAGATCTTGATCAGCATAAAGGCCAAGATACCGCCAGACAGACCGCGCAGCGCCCACACGGTCATGTCGACGTCATAGGCACTAAACTCGCCATGCTGGAACAGCGCCTGAATCATCGGACCCGCCAGGATCATCATCGCCAGGCTCGCAGGCACGCCCACCAGCACGATCACCTGCATGGCCCAGTCGAGCATGGCTTCAAACTTGTCATGCTCCTGCTTGGCATGGATCGCAGACAGCGATGGCAAGATCACGGTGGCAATCGCGATGCCGATCAGACCCAGCGGCAGCTCGGTCATGCGCTCAGCGGTATACAGCCACGATACCGAGCCGACATGCATAAAGGACGCTAGCACCGTATCGAGCAAGAGATTGATCTGTACCACCGACACGCCAAACAGCGCCGGCAGCATGAGCTTCAAGATGCGCTGCACGCCTTCGTGACGAAAATCAATCTTGGGCTTGATCAGGAGTTTCTTATGCACCAGCTCCGGGATCTGGATCGCCAGCTGAATCACCCCCGCCGCCATTACGCCCCAGCCCAGCGCCATGACCGGCACCGGCATATAGGGCACCAGCCACCACGCCGAGGCGATCATAGTCAGGTTGAGCAGCACCGGTGAGAACGACGCACTGGCAAAGGAGCCATAGCTATTGAGCACACTGCCAGCAAAAGCCGTCAACGAGATAAAAAACAGATACGGAAAGGTCAGGCGCAAAAGCTCGACCGCCACATGGAACTTCTCAGGCGAATTATGAAAGCCCGGCGCAAAGACAAAGATCACCAAGGGTGCCGCAATCACCGAAAACGTAGTGAGCGAACCCAGAATCAGCATCAGGGTCCCCGACACCCGACTGATCAGGATCTGCACATCCTCGTGCGTCTTGGTGGTCTTGTACTCGGACAAGACCGGCACGAAGGCTTGAGAAAAAGCCCCTTCAGCAAACAGGCGACGCAGGAAATTAGGAATCTTGAACGCGACGAGAAAGGCATCCATCATGCCGCCAGCACCAAAGACATTGAGCAACACCATGTCTCGTACCAGTCCCAGAATGCGGGACAGCATGGTCATCGCACTGACGATAAATGTCGAACGCCACAATGATCGCGCCATCTTGT
>JASLEL010000233.1 GCA_030151145.1 Aquirhabdus sp.
CTTCCGAAGAGCATCTCAAACTCTTCAAAGCCAACCCTGAAAAATACGCCCCGCAATATGGCGGTTACTGTGCCTATGGCGTGGCCAAAGGCAATCTGGTCAGCATTGAGCCTGATAAATGGGCCGTCAGGGACGGCAAGCTGTACCTGAACTACGATGCCGAAGTGCAGAAGAAATGGGCGGCAGATCCGGCAGGCTATATCCGGACTGCTGACGGTAAGTTCTCAGAACTACTCAAGAAATAAACCATTCCACACTTTAAAAAGAAGCGTCAGGAGGCGATATGAACTTTTTAAAAAAATACGGACACTATGTGCTGTCCTTCTATGTGGTTTTCGTCTTTATCCAGTCGTTGTTCTTCAAGTTCACCGACTCGCCCGAAACCAAATATATCTTTGAAGAAAAACTGGAGCCTTGGGCAGCATCGCTTGGTGCACATGGCTTATTTGCACCCGGAGGTATTTTCTCGGCGCATGTGGTCGGCTCATTTGAGCTGATCGCATCAGTCCTGATCCTGATCGGGACACTCTCGATGCGACATCGCTTGCTACAGGCGCTGGGCGCACTCCTAGGCTTAGGTGTGATCTCAGGGGCGATCTTCTTTCACCTGTTTACCCCGCTGGGCACCTCCGTGCGTAATGCGGACGGCACCTTTGATGGCGGACAGTTGTTCATGCTGGCCTGTGGCGTCTGGGTGAGTTGCGCGATCCTGCTGTGGATTCGCCGCGACTTACTCATCCGGCTAGCCCAACACGCCAAGCAACTGCTGCACAGGAGCTAACAGGATGATGCCCTTGCGCCGAGTGATCCTGTGTGGATGTCTCACACTCTGTCTCAGTGCTTGCCAGAATCCGCCGTATCCTCGTGGCACGCTGGAGCAGCTCTATCCTGTAGGACCGCGCCCACAGCTTGCCACCGTGCAGGTGGATGGCCGCACACTTGCAACCGCCACCATGCCTGCAGCAGCGGGTACATCGGCTGCACCGGCCGTCCTTTTTGTGCATGGGTCACCCGGAGACTGGCAGGCATGGGCAACCTATCTGAATGACCCTGCGCTGGCCAATCTGGGTACGCGCATCGCTGTAGATCGCCCGGGCTATGGGGGATCTGCGCAGGCGGGGGTGATGCCAAATCTGCGTGAACAGGCGAATGTATTAGCCAAGCTACTGCCACCGCACACGCAGACCATCGTGGTGGGTCACTCCTTGGGTGGGCCGCTCGCGGCATGGCTGGCAATCGACCACCCTGATCAGGTCTGTGGGGTGGTTACGCTGGCCGGGTCCATGGCGCCTGAATACGAAGCACCGAGATGGTACAACCGGGCAGCTGCAATCTATCCGTTGAGGTGGTTCATTCCTGACGAAATGCAGCGCTCTAACCTTGAGATCATGCCCTTACAGCATGAGCTGATCACCCTGGATGCGGCATGGCATGGTCTAAAACGCCCCATGATTGCCTTGCAGGGTGCCAAGGATGAGCTGGTGGACCCGCGGACGGCTGATCATCTGGTACAGCATGTCCCTGCGCAATATTTGACGGTGATCCACATCCCCGATGTCGGGCATTTTATTCCCTGGAAAAAACATGCCCTCGTCGTGCAAGCGATACAGACCATGGCGGCACAGTGTCGTGCTGCGCAGGGTTGAGCGACCACATCGCAGATGATGCGGGGCAAACAACGTGTTTAAAACGATGTGCAAGTCAGCAGCATCGCTAAATTTTTTGCAAACAATGAACGGTGAAAACGATGTGTATTGTTGCATTGGCATGGCAGACATCGCCACAGAACCCACTGGTACTCATTGCCAATCGGGATGAGTTCTATGACCGAGAAGCGGCGCCGTTATCGCGGTGGCACAACAGCCGGATTATTGCGGGACGTGATCTGCAATCCGGCGGGAGTTGGCTTGGCATCACGGATACGGGACGCTGGGCCGTCATTACCAATTACCGCGAACAGAAATCCCCTGATCCCCTGCTGTCCAGAGGCAGTCTGGTGGCGGACTACCTCAATGGGGAGCAACCGCCGCTTGCGTTTTTGCAGTCCATCAATCAGGCCGCATTTGCAGGATTCAACCTGATCGTCGGTACACTCCATGACGCAGCCACACTGGGTAATCGCGGTACGCCGCCACAAGTCTTGCCCGCCGGGGTCTATGGGCTGAGTAATGCCTTATTGAATACCGGCTGGCCGAAAACGCGGCGTCTGCTGCAAGGCTTTGCATCGCTGGACTTGAAGAGCGATGACGCCATCATCGATACCGCCATCGTCGATGCCGGTTTGGCGTTGCTAGATGATGAGACCCGCGCACCGGATGCCGAGCTGCCACAGACCGGGGTAGGGCTGGCCAGAGAACAGATGCTCTCATCGATTCGCATTGTCAGTCCGAATTACGGGACGCGCGTGTCTAGCGTACTGCTGCTGAGCCAGCAGGGCTATCTTTTTGCCGAAAAGACGCTGAAACCGATCGCGCGCGGATGCGTGCAGTTAACAGGCGCATGGCGCGCTTAATGCCGGATTGATCAGGGGCTTGATAGACCACACTGTCGTGAATGCCACCGTGATCGGCGGACACGCTCACCATGAACGCGCAAGGAGAAGGTCATGTTATCGAATTTGTTGCAATATTTGGGGCGCATCTTGGCACGCTTTCTGGTGCGCACGACGCATGTGCATCGCGCCAATTTGCCCCCCTCTCCGGCACAGCTGTTAGTGGCGCTGCAACCGGGCGATGTGCTGCTGGTCGAAGGTGATAGTCGGATTAGCGGCGTGATTAAATATCTTTCGCAATCGTCGTGGTCACACGCCGCGCTTTATGTGGGCACACGACTGGCAGAGTCTGGCGGTCATCCGGATCATGTCTTTGTCGAGGCCGACATTGCGACCGGGATTCGCAGTGTCAGCGTCGATGAGTTCAACGGTCTCAATGCCCGCATCTGTCGCCCCATCGGACTGAACGCTGCAGAGTGTCAGCAAGTTGCGGATTTTGTGATTGGTCGTATCGGGCAGCAATATGACCTGCGCAATGTGTTTGATCTGGCCAGATTCCTGATCCGGTCACCTGTCTCTGTCCAGCTGCGCAGAAGGATGCTGGTCCTCGGCAGTGGCGACCCCAGTCGTGCCATCTGCTCAACGCTGGTCGCGCAAGCCTTTCAATCCATTCATTATCCCATACTGCCCATCATCGATCGCATTGCCCGTCGGGATCAGTGCCCGGACTGTATCGAGGAAATCATTCACGTTCAACATCATAGTCTTTACGTGCCGCGAGATTTTGATTTATCGCCTTATTTTCAAGGTATTAACCCTTGCGTATCTAAAGACTTCGACTATAAAAAACTCACCTGGGATGCCGCTCATGATCATTAATCATCACGCAAAGACTCATCACGTACCGCCAAAGCCACAACCGGCAATCCATGCCTTGAAAGGAAAGCGGGTGGTCATTACTGCCGGGCCGACCCGCGAGGCACTGGATCCGGTACGCTATGTGAGCAATCACAGCTCCGGCAAAATGGGCTTTGCTCTGGCAGAAGCATGTCAGCAAGCCGGTGCACAGGTGACGCTGTTAGCAGGTCCGGTATGCTTGCCTACACCTCATGGCGTCACGCGCATAGATATCGTGTCTGCACTGGATTTATTGGCGGCCAGTGAAAAGGCCGTCGATGTCGGCTGCGATATTTTTATCGCCACCGCCGCTGTTGCGGATTACCGCGCCGAGCAGATTGCCGATCAAAAAATTAAAAAACAGGGGGATACGCTCACCGTGACGTTCGTCAAAAACCCTGACATTGTTGCCACCATTGCACAGCGTAGCGACCGCCCGTTGATGGTTGGTTTTGCCGCAGAAACCCAGCATGTGGAGGAGTACGCAAACCAAAAATTGCATAATAAGCAATTGGATTTGATTGCATGCAATGACGTCTCGCGTCCCGACATTGGTTTTGCATCAGACGACAACGCCATGACCGTTTTCTTCTCTCATCATCTGGGCCTAGATAAAGTGTATCTGGATAAGGCAAGCAAGAAAGAAATCGCAGCGCGCTTAGTTGAATGCCTAATTAAAGCGGATCATTTGAAGCGGGGTAAATGGCTAGGGGCAATCTCTGATGGTGAGGCTATTCGATATTTTGCTTGAATGCCATGGCATCCTTGATCAGATCTAATTCATGTACCAGTTCAATCAATGCCCGCAGCCGCGCAGGTACAAACCGATGTCCGGAATAATACAGCCTTAAGCCCCCAAAGGGCGGGCACCAGTCTATCAGTACGGGGATCAGCGTCCCTGATGTTAACTCGTCCTCGATAAACCATTCGGAGATAAAACCGATGCCCAGCCCCAGCAGCACGGCCTGCTTGATGGCGGCTTGTTCGTTGAGTGCGAAGCGAATGGGGAGTTCCATCTGTAGCTTCTGACCGTCTTTCGCAAGCTCCCAATGATAGATCCCGCCATGCGACATACGCATGCCGATGCTTTGATGCGTCAGCAGATCACGGGGATGTGTCGGCGTGCCATGTTGCGCCAGATAGTCCGGGGTTGCGACCACCAGCATGCGGTTATCAGGAGAAAGTTTCACGGCGATCATATCCTGCGGCACGGATTCGGCCAGACGAATGCCTGCATCGTAGCCTTCTGCGACGACATCGATCAGGTTTGAATCACTCACGATGTCGATGCGAACTTCAGGATAGCGCTCCGCATAATGACGAAACACGGGTGCCATCAGCAGGAATGCAGCGCCTTGTGGTGCATTGATACGCAGCGTGCCGCTCGGGATATCCGGTCCGGTGCTGGCTTCGTCACCAGCACTCTGGATTTCGGCCAGTGCAGGGGCGATGCGTTCGATATAGCGCATGCCGACATCGGTCAACGCCACGCTGCGTGTCGAGCGGTTGAACAGACGCACTTTCAGGCGTGCCTCAAGTCCCGCGACAGCACTGCTCACCGCTGTGGTTGACATCCCCAGTTCGAGCGCCGCGCCACGAAAACTACGGCGATGTGCGACTGCGAGGACGACTTCAAGTTCAGTCATGCCGGTACGATGCATTTATTGTCCTGATTATCAGTATAGATCATCAGTAATAACACGGATTATCAAAATAGTCATGTCTGATTAGACTCTACACAACGGCTCACCCCTTATTTCTATATTTCCTGAAGCTTCGAGCCCTGTCATCAGAGGACACCATCATGCAACGCATCGAACATCTCTATATCAACGGCGAGTTTGTCACACCACATGGCCAAGACTGGTTTGATCTGTACAACCCCAGTACCGAAACCGTCATCGGGCAAGTGCGTCTGGGCGACGCGCTGGATGCACAGCAGGCCATTGCCGCAGCCAAGGCGGCGTTCCCTGCTTGGTCACGTACGACACGCGAAGAGCGTATCGCCGCGCTGCGCCTTATGTATCAAGCCATTGTCCGGCGTGAAGATGACCTGCTGGAGGCCATCGTCACGGAATACGGCGCCCCTTCGGTACGCTCACGCTGGATGGCCAAATATCCAGCCGATGCCATTGCTCAGGCGATTGATGCACTCGAATCGTTTGCCTTCGAAGAGCAGGTCGGTACGGCGCGCGTGATCATGACACCGATCGGCGTGGCCGGTCTGATTACCCCTTGGAACAGCAATGCGGGATTTATCTGTAACAAGCTTGCGACTGCACTGGCTGCGGGCTGTACTGCCGTTATTAAGCCCAGCGAGATGAGTGCCATGCAGACGCAGATCGTCGCTGAAGCCCTGCACGAGGCTGGTCTACCCAAAGGCGTGTTTAACATCGTCAATGGTCGTGGCGATGTGGTCGGCGAAGAGATCGCACGTCATCCAGATATCGCCAAGATCTCGTTTACGGGCTCGTCAGCGGTCGGCCAGCATCTGGTGCGGGTGGGTGCCGATACCATGAAGCGTGTGACGCTGGAGTTGGGCGGCAAGTCGCCGACGGTGGTGCTTGACGACGCCGATTTTGCCAGCATCATGCCGCTGGTACTGCAGGCCGGATTTATGAATAGCGGTCAGGCGTGTATTGCGGGGACACGCATCCTCGTGCCGCGTCACCGTCAGGCTGAATTTGAGGAAGTCGCCAAAGCAGCGATCGCGCACATCAAATCAGGCGATCCCCGGGAAGCCGATACCGACATCGGCCCAATGGTGAGCGCCAAGCAATGGGAGCGGGTACAGAGCTATATTCGCCTCGGGACTGAGGAAGGAGCACGCTTGCTGGCAGGCGGAGAAGGGCGGCCCGATGGGCTGCAGGCTGGCTGGTTTGTCAAACCCACTATCTTTACCGATGCAACCAATCAGATGCGCATCGCCCGTGAAGAAATCTTTGGGCCGGTGCTCACCATCATTGCCTATGAGGATGACGCCGATGCCATCCGCATCGCGAACGACACCCGCTATGGCTTAAGTGCTGTGGTATTGGGTCAGGATCAGGCCCGTTGCGAGCGCGTTGCCCGCCAGATCGACTCGGGCCGCGTCCTCATCAATACCCTGGCTCATGAACCGCGTGCCCCTTTTGGTGGCTTTAAGTACTCAGGGCAGGGACGTGAGATGGGCAGATGGGGACTGAGTGCCTTTCTGGAACCCAAAACGATGTTGGCGGCATCGACAGACGATCATTGATATTCGCATAAGTGGACCTGCTCACCGCTTGGAGGATAATCACCTCTGGGCGGTGACGACTTTTTATTGAAGATGATGGGATGCATTCGATGTGTATCGGATTTGCATAGGGAGTGTTGCAAATAGGCAGGGTGAGCCTTATAAAGTAAATGAGCAATATTTTTGCCTTCTTGTCAGAAAAATAGATGAATCAATCAAGAGGTCTCCATGAGCAGTCGGCGAGTATATGGTGACGCAGTGGCGCATAGCCTGCGCCTGCCGGGATTCTCAGCGCGTGCCACTCAAGTGCTGCCCAAGTCCCAGATTGGGATCAGTCGCCTCTCTATTGGCGTAGATCGGCTGGGCATGACTGCCACCATTCCGGCTGAAGATACCTTCATCGTTGCGATGTACCTGACGGAAGTTCGGCATCATGAACTCTGGAGCCGGGGGCGTCCTTATCTGGTGCAGGGGTACTCACCGTATTCGATTCGCATTGTTAATCTGGTCGAGGAGTTCTCGGCCTATATCAAATACCCGCATGAGTCACTGGTCTTCTACATTCCCAGAGATGCATTGAATGAGTTTACGGATGAAGCCGGCATCAAGCGCATCGCCCATTTGTCCTGTATTCCTGGAACCATTGATCCAGTCTTGAAGCATCTGGGTGCATCCCTACAGGCTGCCTTTGATGGGCGAGGCGAAGTCAGCCAGCTTTTTGTCGATCATGTGGCGATGGCGATTTGTGCCCATCTGGTTGATACCTATGGCGGTGCGCAAATCCCGATTATTAAAGCCAAAGGTGGCCTGACTGCAAGCCAGGTCGCTCGCGCCAAAGAATACATGTCTGAAAATTGCGATAAAGATATTTCCCTGCTTGAGGTCGCAACCGCATGTGGGCTGTCGCGCGGATATTTTGCCAAGGCATTTAAGGCTACGACTCAATTGACGCCTCATCAGTGGCGCTTGCGCTATCGCATCGACAAGGCCAAAGTGATGCTGCTTGAGACCTCAAGCTCAGTTGCCGAAGTCGCGGCTACCTGCGGCTTTTCAGATCAGAGTCATCTGACGCGTATCTTTGCACAGATGGTCGGTGATACGCCGGCTAATTGGAGAAGGCATCGGAGCAAGTAAGCATTGGGATCTGGAGTGGTTTTCTGGGATCTAGGTACATTAAGTTTTTTCATACAAGGAGAAAGGGAATGAGTAGCGCCACGTCATTATTACAACCGGCAGAGTGTGCACTCCTGCTGATTGATCAGCAGGCGGGACTGGCCTTTGGGGTTGGGTCGATAGACCGCCAGGTGCTGCTAAACAATGTCACAGCATTGGCCCGTACAGCGGTGGTTTTTGGCATTCCGGTAATTGCATCGACATCCGCAACCAAGGTGTATAGCGGCCCCTTGATGCCGACCATCAAGGCTGCTATACCGGATGTCACGGTGATTGAGCGGCGCAACATGAATCTCTGGGAGGATGACACCGCACGCAATGCCGTAGTTGCGACAGGTCGCAAACGCTTGCTGGTATCCGGATTACTCACAGAGGCATGTGTTTCATTTCCAGTGCTGTCGGCCCTCGCGGAAGGC
>JASLEL010000024.1 GCA_030151145.1 Aquirhabdus sp.
GATCATCCTCTCAAGCCGACAGGGCGCAAATGGGCGAACGCTGGTTGTGTGTATGGACCCAAGCGAGCAATCGCATGGCGTGTCTTGGATGCCCAATATTTCGGACTGGCCCAACGACGCAAGCGTGTGTTCGTTGTCGCAAGTACTATGGAAGGGTTTGATCCCAGCTCGGTACTTTTTGAGTTCGACGGCGTGCGCAGGGATATTGCGCCGAGCAGAGAAGAGGGGGAAGGCACTACCTACGATGTTGCGCCATGCCTTACTGGCAGTGGCAGGGGGGTTAAATGTACCGGTGAGACGCGCGGACAAGATCCGGTTATAGCACTTCAAATACCCACCTTCTATGACACAAACCAGATCACTAGTCCAGACAATGGGGAAAATCCTAAGTCTGGTAGCCCGTGTCACACGCTTCCTGCTCGTGGGAATTCGCCTCTATTGATTCAGCGTCTATATCGTTGGGTTGTTCGCCGTTTGATGCCTATCGAATGCGAGCGATTACAGGGATTCCCTGACAACTACACAGCCATCATGTTCAACGGCAAGCCAGCTAAAGACGGTCCGCGCTATAAAGCGTTGGGCAATTCCATGGCTGTGCCGTGTATGCGTTGGATCGGGGAGCGGATTGAATCTGCCTTGAATTATGCCATGCAGGAGGCCGCATGAGTAAATCAAAAGACGTAGAAGTCTGGTTTCCGCTCTACATCGCCGACTACATGGCCGACACAACACGCCTGACCACCGAGCAGCACGGGGCTTACCTGCTGCTGATCATGGACTATTGGCGCAATGGATCTCCGCCAGACGATGACGGTATTCTGTGCAATATTACCAAGCTATCACCACAGGCATGGAAGAAGCATAAACCTGCCTTAGCAAAAATGTTTCGCATTGAAAACGGTGTCTGGCTGCATAAGCGTATTGATAAGGAACTTGAAAAAGCCACTTTGAATCATTCCACTAAAAAAGAAGCTGGAAAAAAAGGCGGCTCAAGTAAGTGGGGATCTGATCCAGAAGATGCCAATAAATTAAAACGATCTGAACGACTGGCCAATGCCCGCCAGAAAGGGACACATACGCCTGTTGAATGGCAGTACATTTTAGACATTTGCGACAACAAGTGTGTTCGATGCAATGCAACCGAGGGAATTGTCAAAGACCATATCATTCCAATTTACCAAGGCGGCAGCGATGGTATCGAGAATTTGCAACCATTGTGCCGTAGTTGCAATGCTTCAAAAGGACCTGATACCTCTGATTTACGCCCAGCGAATTGGCTATCTGTTTACTACTCGAAGGCTGACAAATCACTAGCAAAACGCCTAGCAGAACGCCTAGCAGAGCTAGTAGCAGATGACTATCACACGCCTGCACCATCACCATCACCTATTAATAATACACACACTCTCTGCGCGAGCGACGAATTTTCCCCAGCCATCTCGGAACTGAATCCGAGGCTGGCCCGTGCTGGTGGAAACCCAATCGATCAGGCGGCGCTGGATCGAGTTCTTGTCACGTTTAACCCCCACTACGAGAACCTCAAACTGAGCCAAAACCAGCTCTACGGCAAGCTTGTGTCGTGGATCATGAGCGATCAGGACAAGGCCAAAACCAAGCCGTCCAACCGATCACCACCCCCTGCAAAATCAACCGCCATCGACTTCGATGCACTCCGAAACCAACCCGTCACACCCCGAGATATCACACCAAATTCAGGAGCGATCTGCCATGAATCATCAACTTGATCGGAACTTGGCCGTGGATGTTTTGCAGGCCATGGATGCGATGTACGGCGACAGTTTTCGCCGCAAATGGTCTGGCACTGAATCGAATTGGAGCAGACCGGAAAAGTTCATCGTGGCGCTGCAAATCGGCCTGTCAGGATTGACTGCCGAGGATATCCAGCGCGGTCTCCACGCGATGCTGAACAAGCCCTATGCGCCGACAATCCCTGAGTTTCGGGTGTGGTGTTTGCAATGGGTCAATCACGAAACCCTGTATCACTTCGCCATCGCCCAGTGGATCGAGCATGAGAAATTCGACGGCTCGGAGGATTGGGCATCGCACGGTCAGGCTGGTGTGTCTGATCGCGTTGTGTTCTGGGCTGCTGTGGAGCTGAAAGACCATCTCAAACTGGGTACCGAATGGGCCAAGATTAAAAATATCTGGACGGCAAAGATCGATGCGAATCTGCATGATCACGGTCTCAAACCGATTCCGCCGAATGGAAACAAGCAAATCGAGAATCCCAAGCCAAAATACAACCCAGACATGGCCCGCGCTGCGCTCAGGATGCTCAAGAGCGGGCTTGAGGCGTCCGAGAGCGATTCGTGTGCCAAAAAACTTGAAGTGGGTCTTAAATCGCTTCAGGAGGGCAGGGAGAGGCTGTGGTCAGAACACCAGCCGACTGCTGAGGATCATTTAGCACCTTTGCAAACTGCACGTGAGCTTCGTAACGCTCAAATGCAGCGTGATCCTTTGGTGCCATTGGACAAGGGAACGCCAGTAGCTGGCGCAAAGTCTATCCGCGAGACCATGCAGGGAAACCCTAAATTTACCGCGATGTACGAGGCTGGTGCAAAGCACCGGCAGGCCATGGCAGAAACCCAAGGAGGTACGGCATGAGCGGATTTCTGGAGTCCAAAAAAGGCGTAGATCTGAGCAAAGTGAAGAAGGGCGACCATGCAATCGTCCGCCATGTGGGGAATGTGATTATTTCCAAAATTAAGCAATTGCCGGACGGCAAGTTTTGGATCGAGATGGATTGCGGGGAGCTTGATTTCATCTTCGCCTCAGATGGACGTAGAGATCCCAGTGCTGAATCACCGTTCGACATCATCGAGGTCATCCCATCATGAGCATGCGCCTGTCAGAATCACAAGCCAAGGTACTGCTTGGCAAGCACTACACAAAACCGAAGGCCGCAAAGCCCAAAGAGCCTAAGGCCAAGAAGGCCGCTAAGCCATGCTCGGAAGGTGAACTTCACTTCGCTATGGAGCTGGACCGGCTGGGTATTCCATACGTCCAAGAATACAAGTTTTGCCCTGATCGTCGATGGCGTGCCGATTTCAAAATCGCTGGACGGATGATTCTGGTCGAGATCGAGGGCGGCATCTGGTCTGGCGGTCGTCACACTCGCGGCCATGGATATCAATCTGACTGCGAAAAATATAACTGGGCCACTGCAAATGGATATCAGGTGATCCGAGGAACAACAAAGCAGGTCAAGGATGGATCACTGCTAAAAACGGTTTTGATGATGATTGAAAAGGAGCAAGCAGCATGACAGCACTGTTGAAAAACCCCGATGAAAAGACCGACATTCTCGGCATGCTCGTGATACTCAATCCACGCTGTCCGTTTTATGAGACCAGTTTTGGCGGCAATGGATCGGGAATCACTGCGCTTGATGTTTCGGGCAGTCTTGCGGGTCTGCCTGCGGATATCCAGCGCTATGCTTTCCTGCTCGGTGAGGGGCTTAAACTGGAGCGTCCTGTTGCTACGGACACGACGACCAAGACGTATGAGACTCGGCACAATGAGGATGGTAAGCCTTACACCGTGGCTATCGTAGAGGAATGCAAGGATGCGAAAAAACCTGAACCGCATGAATTTCATATCCGGTCCGGTGATTTCTACCGAGTTCGTAACAGCCTGCGCCGTATCGTTGAGCGCGAGATGATCAAATCGAAGGTCACTCCGAAGACAGCAACACTTCCCCAGATGGCCCAACATATCGCTGAGGGGGCGCTTAAGCAGAGACTGATCGCTAAAGGGCATTGCTCTGCCTGTGATGGCCGTGGCTGGCGTATCAAGATTGGTGCCGAGGTGGGCACATGCGACAAGTGCAAAGGCGACGGGCAGGCGCGGTACTCACTTGAGGAAAAGATCGATCTGGCTGGATTGGATATCTCGAAGCAGAACTTCAGCAAGACATGGCGCAGGTTTGATTTCTTTGCAGTGTCTGAGCTGCATATCTGGGACGAGCGAATCAGGGACCGGCTCAAGTTTTTGCGTGAAAGGCTTGACCACTGGGTGACGATTTGATATAAGAATTTCTATAGTGGCAGAATTGTAAGAGTTCTCCACATCTATTTCATGAAAGCCTGATCCCGCAAGGGGTTGGGCTTTTTTGTTGCCTAAATTTGGAGATTAACGTGGATAACCAACACAAGCACATCAAGGGCTATCGTGATCTGTCTCAGGCCGAGATTGACCTGATGAACGAAGGCAAAGAACTGGCTGCCAAAGTGGGTGAGTATGTTGAAAAACTCCGCGCCCAGAACGGCCTTGATCAGCGTTGGGTATCAATTGGCGCGACCGACCTGCAAAAGGGCTTCATGGGCGTCATTCGAGGCATTGCGCAACCCACCACGTTCTAAGTCAATGGTGGGGAGACGGCATGTCACCCTGCCGCCCTATTCGTAGTTTTGTTGCCTGCACCCCTGTGGCATCTCCCGCCCACTGTTCCCCAAGTGGGCTTTTTTATTTGAGGATTCACATCATGTCTTGGTTATCCGATGAAGCATCTGCTGCGTTTGCCAATCTGAAGAATGCGATTGAACACCCTTCGCTCAGCACAGCCATTTCCGAAGTGAAAGCGGTTTCTGCCGCTATTGCTGAATATCAACCGCTGATCGCGCTGGTTGAAGGTCTGGTGCCTGCTGCCGCTCCGGTTGTTACTGCGGTTGAAACTGGTGTTGCTACTGCCAATACGCTGGCAACTGGTCTCGATTCAGTTTTGCCAGATTCTGAAACAGCTTAATTCGTGAGGTGAGCCATGTCTGGGGGAAATCAAGAATCCACGGCTGAGTTCACTGACAAGCAAGCGCAGTTTTGCCAGGAGTACGTTTTAGATTTCAATGCGACTCAGGCAGCGGTACGGGCTGGCTATAGTCCAAAGACCGCATACACCATCGGCCACTCAAATCTCAAGAAGCAGACGATCCGCGATGAGATTAACCGGCTGCTGGCCGAGCGGCGGCTGGATAATAAATTCATGGTTCAGGTGGTGCTGGATCGCTGGTTTCAGATCGCCAATGCTGACCCTAACGAGCTTGTGCAATACCGGCGTGTCAACTGCCGCCATTGCTGGGGCCAAGATCACTATTATCAGTGGACGACGGTGGTGGAATATCAGAAGGCCGTCGCTGATGCCAAGGTGCAGAAGAAGGCAAAACCGGATTGTGATGGCGGATACGGGTTTGATAAGACCCGAGAGCCACACGCTGACTGCCCCGAGTGTCGAGGCGAGGGCCGAGGTGAGTTGCACATCAGGGACACCACAAAACTGGTTGGCGATGCCCGCCTGCTGTATGCCGGTGCCAAGGTCACGAAGGAAGGCCTTGTGATTGAGATGCACAGCAAAGAGAAGGCGCTCGAAAACATTGCGCGTTTTCTGGGTATGTTTGTTGATCGCAAGGAGATCACGGGCAAGGATGGTGCGCCGATCCAGACAGAAACCGCTGTCGTGCCGATGGACAAGTACTTGGCCGCTCGAAAGGAAATCCTAGATGAGTTCTGACACTGCCCGAGATCTGGCAATACAGATCGAGGCGCAGGAGGATTTCTATTTCTTCACCAGGTACATGTTCAAAGAGACGAAGGGTTACAAGTGGCTGGATAACTGGCATCACAAAGTGATCTGCGATGCGCTGATGAAGGTGTTCAGAGGTGAAACAAAGCGCCTGATCATCAATATTCCGCCGCGATACTCAAAGACTGAAATCGCGGTCAAGAATTTCATCGCATGGTGTCTCGGCAAAGTCCCTGATAGCGAGTTCATCCATTGCAGTTATGCCGCGTCACTGGCTGCCAATAACTCCTACCAGACCCGAAATCTGACACAAGAAGCGGCTTTCCGTCGCGTCTTTCCTGACTTTGAGCTGAGTGATGATGCCAAAGCCAAGGACCATTGGCGTACGGCTGCGGGCGGTGTCTGCTACTCAGCAGGCGCAGGCGGCACGATCACAGGTTTTGGTGCAGGCAAACTGCGCGATAGCTTTGGCGGCGGAATCATCATCGATGACGCGCACAAGGCCGACGAAGCCCGATCAGATGTGATCCGTAATGGTGTCATTGAGTGGTTTCAGAACACCATCGAATCCCGCACCAACAGCCCGAATACGCCGATCATCGTCATCATGCAACGCCTGCACGAAGAGGATTTGGCTGGATGGCTGCTTGCAGGTGGCAATGGGGAGGTTTGGGAGCATGTCTGTCTGGAGGCGATCCAGCCCGACGGTGCCGCACTCTGGCCTGAAAAGCACTCCATAGCGACATTGCGAATCATGGAGCAGGCAAGCCCATATGTGTTCGCTGGTCAGTATCAGCAGCGTCCTGCACCGCTGGCGGGTGGCTTCTTCAAGCCGGGCAAGATCGAGATCATTGATGCGTTGCCACTGGATATCGTCAAGCAGGGACGCGGTTGGGATCTGGCATCAACTGCAGACGGTGGCGATTACACCGCAGGGTCCAAACTGCTGCAAACAAAATCTGGGTTTTGGATTATCGCCGACATGGTGCGCGGTCAATACTCACCCGATGAGGTGGAAACCGAGATTATCAATGCTGCCAGGCGCGACGGAACGGTCGTATCGATCAGATTGCCTCAAGATCCTGGGCAGGCCGGTAAATCCCAAGCCAAGAGTTTGGTCGGCAAACTGTCGGGATATTCTGCCTTGGCGACACCTGAATCTGGCGACAAGGCCACCCGTGCCAGTCCGTTCGCCGCTCAGGTGAACGTTGGTAACGTCAAGATGCTGCGTGCGGAATGGAATGATGCACTGGTGTCTGAACTGCGCAACTTCCCGAACGGCAAGCATGATGACCAAGTTGATGCGCTATCTGGCGCATTCAATCATCTGAACGAAGGCAATCTAGGCCTCTTTGAGTTCTATGCCGAACAAGACGAAATGAAACGTGCCGCTCAAGAGCAGGCAAAATCACAGGATACATTCAGCACATGGCTACCCCAAAGATAACCCCGCTTGAAGTCGGCTTGGTCGAGCGTGTGGCTGCCGGTGTGCGCTATGTGTTTACTGGCAAAGGCCCTGACTGGTTCGGTGCGGGTCAACCACTTGATCCCGTGGCACCGCCTGCCGTCGCAGGCCGCCAGTTCGACTACGACACCTTCTACAACACCAACTCACAGCCACGCACACGTGAGCTGGTGTCATTCAGTGAGATGCGTGCTCTGGCAGATGGCTATGATCTGCTGCGTCTGGTGATCGAGAAGCGCAAAGACCAGATGGAAAAGCTGAAATGGACTTTCAAACCCAAGGATGACATCGGAACATTGGGCGATGACTCGCTCAAGACTGATCCGCGTTGTGAAAAACTGGTGGAGTTTTTCCAGTCTCCGGACAAGGAACACACATGGAATACCTGGCTGCGCATGCTGATTGAGGATCTGCTGATTATCGACGCGCCGTGCATCTATCCGCGTAAAACCATCGGCGGTGACATCTACGCACTGGAGCTGATCGACGGCGCAACCATCAAGCGTGTGATTGATGACTATGGCCGGACGCCGCTACCGCCGCTCCCTGCCTATCAGCAGGTGCTCAAAGGTGTTCCGGCTGTGGACTATACGCGTGACGACTTGCTCTACCTGCCACGCAATCCCCGGACGCACAAGGTCTATGGCTATTCGCCGGTCGAGCAGATCATTACCACTGTCAACATTGCCATTCGTCGTCAGGCTCACCAGATGAGCTACTACACCGAAGGCAGCACGCCCGATCTGATTTTCTCGGTTCCGGAGACATGGAATCCCGATCAGATCAAGCAGTTCGAGGCGTACTGGAACAATGTCTTGTCGGGTAACAGCGGCGAGCGTCGTAAAACCCGGTTTGTGCCGCATGGTGTGTCACCGTTTGATACCAAAGAGCAGGCGCTCAAGGATCTTTATGATGAGTGGCTGGCGCGGATCATTTGTTTTGCATTCAGCATCCCGCCACAACCCTTCATCAAGGAAATGAACCGCTCGACGGCAGAAACAGGGCAAGAGACGGCTTTGACGGAAGGTCTGGCACCTCTGATGCTCTGGTTGAAAAACGCGATAGATTCGATTCTGGTGCGGTTTTTTGGTATCACCGATCTGGAATTTGTGTGGGAACAGACTGAAACGGTCAAACCGCTTGAGCAGGCGCAGATTGATGAGATTTATGTCGGCTTGACCGCATTGTCACCGGATGAAGTGCGTTCAAAACGCTTCGGCTTGCAGCCAATGGATCCAAGTGTGCGCGAGGCAATGACGCCACTGCCGCCTCCCATGCCGCCAGAACCGGATGATGGCGCAGACAAAATGGAAAAGCTAAAAAAAAAGTCCACAGGGGTGATCAATCGGGATCGCCCCTTAATACAGGATCAAGCCAAAGTCCTCACCGACATACTGACGCCGTTTCTAAAGGATCAGGCAAAAGAGATTGCTGCCCAGATCACGCATCTAATGGCTTTGGAGACTACTGACAAGCTGGCTAAAGAAAACCGGCTTGATCGGATGTTGCGGGATGTCTCTTTTGCGGCATGGACAAAACTGGTCAAGGGGTTTACTGCCGTACTCGGCGTGATTGCGGGTGATGGCGTCAAGCAGGCGTTTGCTCAGGTTGGTATCGAAGTGCCGACCAAAGATCAGCAAGATCAAGCGCTATCGACCGCTACCGAGTACGCGACCAATCGGGCGGCAGAGATGGTCGGTATGCGCTGGCAGGATGGTGAGTTCATACAAAACCCGAATGCTCATATGCAGATCACGGAAGGCACACGCCGCATGATCCGCGATGATGTGGCGCAAGCAATCGATGAGGGCTGGAGCAATCAGCGTCTGGCTGATGTGCTGGAGTCAAATTACGCATTCAGTGCAGAGCGATCAGAGACGATTGCGCGTACTGAAACGGCATTCGCTGACGTGCAAGGGAATCTTGCGACATACCAGGCGAGTGGATTGGTTCAAGGGAAGGAATTTTTGGTTGCTCCGGACTGTTGCCCGCGCTGTCAGGCAATGGCTGGCATGGTGATCCCGCTGGATCAGCATTTTGGTGACAATGGCATTGATGTGCCGCTGCACCCGCGCTGCCGCTGTGACATTCTGCCAGTGCTGATTGATGATTCCGAAAAGGTAGAGAAAGTTTTTGACCCCGACGAACCCCGGGATGAACACGGACGCTGGTCCCCACTCAGTGCATTCATTAAGCGGGCAATGTCATCATCCAATGTGCATGAGAAGCATTTGATTGGCCCAGTCAGTAATGCACCTGCAATCCTTCAGGCAACCGGCCATGATGTGACGAATTTCAAGCACCAGCTTGATAACTTTGGCATTAAGCATGCGTTTAAGCATCACGGTAATCCAACACTGGAAACACCTCGTGGCCAGCGTGCAATTACCCCTGACGATTTTCATCATGTGCATGATGTCGTGTCAAAGCCTGATCAGATTATGGATGCTGGGGAGTCGAATTTCAGTAAGCAACCGCTGATTGCATTTGAGAAGGAATTTGGCAAAGAGACTTATGTCTATGTGGCAGAAGTCAGAAGGAAGCGGTGGGAACTGGCGACACAGACGTTCTTTATCAGAACTAAGAAGTGACTCACGACGATGTAATGCAGCTTTCGCCCCTTCATCTAACGTCCAAAACGCTTCGTGAGTATGCGCGAATTATAGCACAAAATTCATCCGATCACCCCGCAAGCATGCGGGTTTTTGCATTTTAGGAGTCATCATGACGATCAAGAAACTTTACGGCGAGATCAGCAAGACTCAGGAGCTGGAAGACGGCACGCTGATGGTGGAGGGCATTGCTTCTACTGATGGTGTGGACTCGGATGGTGAAATCATCACCTCAACAGCCATGAAAGCCGCCATTCCCGATTACATGAAGTTCGGTGCGGTGCGCGAGATGCACCAGCCACTGGCCGCCGGTACCGCAGTCAACATGGAAACCGGTGATGATGGTGTAACAACCATCAAAGCGCATATCGTGGACTCTGAGGCGGTCAAAAAAGTGAAAGCCGGGGTTTATAAGGGCTTCTCGGTCGGCGGTAAGGTGACGAGCCGCGATGAGTTGCAGAAAACCACCATCACCGGTATCAAACTGGTGGAAGTCTCATTGGTTGATCGTCCTGCAAACCCGGAAGCCGTGATCACCTGCTACAAAGCAGAGACGGTGGAAGAGGGCGGCGAACCCCTGAAAAAGAGCTTTTACAGCGTATCGTGTCTGGCCGATCTGGTGGGCAGTGTGCAGGACTTCATCAACTATTCCGAGTATGAAAACCAATACACAGGCCAGAATGAAGAAATTCCGGCCATGGTGCTGGATGCGGCCAAGGCATTAGGCGAGGCTTTGGCACAACTGGTCAGCAATGAAATCGCTGCACTCACCACTGACAAAGCCGAGACGGTGGACATTACTGAAGATGCCATCACCAAAGTGCTGATGAAACATGGTCTGATCAAGACCGAACCGGCCCCAGCGGCAGCCGTCGAAGAACCTGCTGATATCCAGAAACTGCAAAGTGAGATGGACTCCCTGAAGGCTGAAAAGACCGATCTGCTGGCCCTGAATGAGGGGCTGCAGAAGCGTGTCACCGAACTTGAAGCATTGCCAGCGGGCACCGCAGCGCGCCTGCTGACGGTCAGTAAGGCCGAAGACCACGCTGACGCGCCTGCTCATGAACTGAAACCGATCCTTAAAAATGATGGCTCTGTCGATGAGACTGCGACCCTGATTAAGTCGGCATTCTCTAAGCCGATCTTTATTTAACCCCATAACCACCTCAAAACCGGCTGCCATGTGCAGCCTCTTTCGTTTGTAAATAAGGAGCTGCACATGTCCACGACATCACAATCTCTGGAAGCCCTGAAAGCGGCCCAGAAAACCCCACTGTCTGAAGAAATCAACAAGGCGTGGACGCAATCCACAAGTCCGACCACCGGTTTAACCGCCTATGATCTGGAAGCGCCAGCCAAGACGCTGTATCCCGTACTGACCCCGCTGCGTAACATGATTCCGCGCGTGTCAGGCAAGGGCGGCATTCAAGCCAACTGGCGCGCAGTGACGGGCATCAACGTGACCAATATGGGCGTTGGTGTGGCCGAAGGTCAGCGCGGTGGTGTGATCTCCAGCACGACCAAAGAGTACATGGCCGCATATCGCGGGCTGGGTCTGGAAGACAACGTGACCTTTGAAGCTGACTACGCTGCTGAAGGCTTTGATGATCCTAAGGCGCGTGCCGTGGAAGGTACGTTGCGCTCACTCATGATCGGCGAAGAGAACATGATCTTGGGCGGCAATACCTCGGTCGGCCTCGGTACCACGCCAACGCCAACGCTGGTAGGCAATACGACTGGCGGCACGCTGGCTGCTGCGACTTACAGCGTCATTGCTGTTGCACTGTCCTATGACGCCTATTGGGCATTGGCTGGCCTGAATAACGGTGCTACCGGTCAATCCCTGAATCTGGCAACTGCCCAAGTGCCTGGCGCGATTGCACGTACCAATGCGGATGGATCAAGCATCACTTATGGCGGTGGATCGGGTGCCAAGTCGGCCAGCGCAACCGTCACAACCACGGGTTCAACCGGATCGATTGCTGCGAGTGTCGCTACAGTCCAGAACGCGGTGGCATATGCATGGTTCTGGGGCGCGGCAGGTAGTGAAGTGCTGGGCGCTGTGACCACCATCAATTCGGTGCTGATCACTGCTGCTGCTGCTGGAACGCAAGCCGCATCCAGTCTGCCATCCAGCGATAACTCCACAAACAGTTATGCCTTCGATGGCATGCTGTCCCAGATTGCCAAGTCTGGCAGTGGTTCCTACTACCAAGCTTTGCCTACGGGTACTGCCGGCACAGGCTCCAAACTGACCAGTGATAGCGCAGGCGGTATCGTTGAGATCGATGCGGCGTTTGCATGGTTTTGGAACAACTACCGTATGTCGCCAGAATCCATCTGGGTCAACAGTCAGCAACTGATCCAGATGAACAAACTGGTGATTGCTGGCGGTGGTGCTCCGCTGTATCGCATGAATCTGGACGGAACTGATCCAGGCGTATTCAGTGCCGGTGCTGTGATTGGCTCCTATCTGAACAAGATCACCAATACCAAGGTCACGATCAAGGTTCACCCGACCATGCCTGCGGGGACGATCATGTTCTGGTCCAACTCGATCCCTTACAAGGTCTCCGGCATCAGCAACATCGTGCAGATCCGCACCCGCCGCGAGTATTACCAGATCGAATGGCCACTGCGCACGCGTAAGTATGAATACGGCGTTTACGCAGATGAAGTGCTGCAAAACTATTTCCCACCAGCTTTCGGCATCCTGACCAACATCGCCGCTGGTTAATCGGTTCCCCTTTCCATCTGCGCTCTTAACAGGAGGGGCGTAGGTGGCTTTTTAAATCACATTCAGGATTCCCAATCATGAAATTTAAAGCACCCAAGACGGCGACCTCCATCAGCGTTGCTGGCAATCAATACGATGTTGTGAAGGGTTATATTGATGCTGATCCAACCCTCACAGCACAACTGATCGAGAATGGCTTTACGCCAGTGGATGATCCAGATCAACAAACCCCTGAGCAGATCGCCGCGGCTGCCGCACAGAAGGCAGCCGATGACGAAACTGCCAAAGCTGCTGCGGATGCCAAAGCCGCAGAAGAAGCCGAAGCAAAGGCCGATGCAGATGCAGCCGCACAAGCTGCTGCCGCACAGAAGGCGTCTACTGCACCTGCTGCCTCTGTTACACCTCAGGCATAAGGACTGAACCATGGCCGCATTAACCACACTGGACAATCTCAAGCGCTGGCTGAACATCACAAATATGAGTGATGATGATGTGCTCGGGCGTATGATTGATGCGGTCAGCCTGTTTGTCGAGAACTATCTGAATCGCCCGATCCTTGAGCAGTCATTTTCTGAATGGCGCGATGGAAATGGCAAATCCGAGATCGTTCTGGGCAATCAGCCACTTGTATCGGTTCAGAGCGTGACCATTGATGGCCGTGTGATTACGCCAGCCGATCCATCGAATTATTGGGATACCGGGTGGTCAGTGCGGGATATCTATCTGGTCTATCAGAACGGGTGTTTTAGCCGTGGTCGCAATAATGTCCTGATCAATTACACTGCCGGTTATGCTTCAGTGCCAGCGGATCTTGAGCAGGTGGTGATTGATACCATTGGGCTGCGCTACAAAGAGCGCGACCGCATTGGGTTCCGTTCAAAGACGCTGGCCGGTGAGACGGTTACGTTTATGATCAGCGATTTCAGCCCATTTGCTCAGTCCATCTTGCGCCAATACAAGAAGGTCGTGCCGATATGATTGAATTTGAGCTAAAAGGCGATCATGCGGTCGTTGCTTCGTTCAAGCGACAGTCCCAGAATGTGCAGGATGAGGTCACGCGGTCCATTGGACAACTGACTTTGAGGCTGACAACCAAGATTAAGCGTGAATATTTGTCTGGTCAGATGTTGAATGTGCGCACCGGTCGTCTGAGACGGTCAATTTCACCCCTTCCCACGACAGTGGAAGGCAATACCGTTATAGGCACTGTCCAAGCTGGCGGCGGATCACAGCCACTGGTCTACGCCGCGATTCATGAATATGGCGGTGTCATCCTGCCCGTCAAGGCTGATGCGCTGCGCTTCAAGATCGGCAATCACTGGATTTTTTCAAAGAAAGTGACGATGCCCGAGCGCTCCTATATGCGTGCAGCATTGAAAGACATGACACCTGAAATTCAGACAGAATTCTTTGATGCCGTCAGTCGAGGGGTTGCCAAATGATCAACCGTGAAGCCATCTATTCGGCCTTGTTTAATCGGCTGAAGGGCTTGCCGAATATCAACACTTTTAGCCGTAAGCTTCTGCATTGGTCCGATGTCCCCGCAAACCAGCAGCCCGCTGTATTTCTGGCCCAAAGTGGGCAGGTGCCTATTCAGGGCGATCCAGCGCGAGGCCTGCCCACGAAGTGGACATTGGAGGCAAACATCTATGTGTATGTCTGCACAACAGGCGAGGACTATCCGGGTGCCATGATGAATCCGATCATGGATGCCATTGAGGCAATTCTTGCCCCTGATATCCCAGCAATTCAACGCACGCAGACGCTTGACGGTCTGGTAGAGCATTGCTGGATAGAGGGTGCTGTGCAGACTGACGAAGGCACGCTTGGCGATCAGGCCGTGCATATCATTCCGATCAAGATTTTAGCCACTTAACCGCAGTTCAAACTCACCCCCATGACCCGCCAATGTGCGGGTTTTTCTCATTGGAGATCAAAAATGTATTTATTCGGCTCTGGCGTGATGCTCGCCACACCTTTGAATGATTCTCTTGGCAATGTCATCACCACTCCGAGTCCCGTCGAGTTGGGTGTGTTGCAGGATGGCAGTATCGACGTTTCTTTCGACTCCAAGATGCTCTACGGCTCCAGCCAGTTCCCGGTCGCCAAAGGCCGTGGCAAAGGCAAGATCACGGGAAAGGCCAAGGCTGCCCGCGTCAATGGTGCGCTCTGGAATGCCTTGTTCTTTGGTCTGCC
The DNA here is from genome assembly GCA_030151145.1 of Aquirhabdus sp. GTDB lineage: Bacteria > Pseudomonadota > Gammaproteobacteria > Pseudomonadales > Moraxellaceae > Aquirhabdus. Next base: position 14,547 of record JASLEL010000024.1, read on the forward strand.
GCTGGTCACTGGTTCGCAAAATATTGTCTTCCGTGATACCACGGGGACGGTGGTTCCTGCGTCCAGTCCATATACTGTGACACCGACAGTCCCGAACTCCGGTACGTTCCTGCAGGATCTGGGCGTCACTGACCAGTTTGCCAATCCGCTGGTTTGCGTCACCGGTACGCCATTGACCGGCCAGTATTCGGTAACGGGTGGTGTCTACACCTTTGCGGCGGCTGATACGGGTAAAACCGTGCTGATCAACTACCGTTACACAGCAACGATCACCGGTTCGTCGCAGTTGAACGTGAACAATCAAGTCATGGGTACTGTCCCGTCTTTCTCCCTCGATCTGAGCCTGCCATACAACGGCAAGACCTTGGGCCTGCATCTCTACTCGTGTTCATCCAACAAGATGAGCCTGTCCACCAAGCAGGATGACTTCGTGATTCCTGAATTTGACTTCGAGGCCTCGGCCAATGACGCCGGGCAGGTCATGCAGTGGAATATTCAGGGGTAAGCCATGACTGTCAAAATTAAGGGCATGCCGGTCGATCTGGCCGGTACGGTGTATGTGATACCTCCTTTGTCCCTTGGGGCGCTGGAGGCGATGCAGGATGGTTTGAGTAGCGTAAATACGGCGGCTTTGGATCGAGAGTCTACTCGCACGATTCTGGATGCCGCCCATGCCGCGCTCAAGCGAAACTATCCCGATCTGAGCCGCGAGGATGTGGGCAATATGATTGATGTCGGCAACATGGGCGAAGTCTTTGAGGCCATCATGGATGTGTCTGGCCTTAAGCGTAAAGCGCTGGAGGCCGAAGGCGAGGGAAAGCCCTCGACTGGGGAGAGCTCTACGCCCACATAATCGCCTGCACCGGCTGGACGTGGGAGTACATATCCGAGCATATGGACCTCCCGCGTCTGGCCGCCATGAACGAGTATTGGCGTATGAACCCCCCTGTACACCTGCTGGTAAAGTGGTTTATCGGCTATGAGGCCAAGGATGTGCTGCCGCCAGATGACCAAAACGCAGGTTTATTGGATGCGTTGATGAATTTCCCACAGGGTTAGGTTAGGATTGGTGGACTATTTTTTGATCTTGTGGGGGATTTATGGCCGCTCATGCTTGTCCGAATTGTAATTCTGATGATACCAGTACGCTAAAAATGGTTTGGATGAGCGGAACATCAGACATCCAATCAAAAATGACTGGAGTAGGCGTTGGCGTTACTGGTCATGGGCTTGGGATAGGTGCTGGTGTCGGCAAAACCAAAGGCACGAGCAAAACATTGCTTTCTCAGGCTGCCCAGCCGCCATTGCCGCCCAAATATACAGAGGCTTTGGTCGTTGCGCTTCTGGCTGGCTTGGGTGTTGCATTTTTTCTGTTTATGGGATTGCTCAGCGACGCAAGCAGTGATGGCGAGATCGGCGTCGTTTACGAGTGGACAATCATGATTGCTGCTTCTGCTGTAGCAGTTGCGGTCTACAAGGTCACTTCTAAATCCAATGCTAATTCAAAGAAAGCGTATGAAAACCGCTTAGCTGAATACGAGCGGCAATGGATTTGCTTGCGATGCGGCAGTAAGTTTAAGCCAACTGATAAGTAAATTTATCTATCAAGAAAACCCGCTACTCAGCGGGTTTTTCTTTTTCCTTATTTAACAAAGCATAAGCAAGCTCATAGCGCTTGAGAGCATTCTGAAGCGACTCTACCAGCATGATTTGTTTGTCTAGCAGCAACGAAAGATCGGAACTTGTGGATAAATCATAAAGCCCATTCGGGGAAATGAATGATCTTTCAAGACGATAAACCGCTTCAGCATTAATTGATCGCCCACTGTCTTTAGAGGCTTTTTCAATTTTTGCTTTGAGATCAGAGGGTACGCGCAAATTAAATTGAATTGTGGCGGGTTCCATGTGCATCTCATTGGGTGTTCAGAAATTAAATAGCATTATGCTAACAAAACCTGTTGACATCAATGTTAGCGATTTGCTATGTTAGCAATACGCTAACAATTGGAGGTAAAAATGGCACGCGGTGACCCACAATTCAATGTGCGTCTTTCTCCATGCAACCGGGAATGGCTTGAAAAGAAGGCGAATGAAAACCGCCGATCTTTAACTGGGCAGATGAACTGGTTGATAGAAGATGAGCGCAGAAAAGAGGAAATTGGGAAGGAGCTTCAAGATGAAAAGCTCGCCTAAAATGAAAAACCCCACAAATCTTGGCGGAGACGTGGGGCTTGGAAGAAAACATATCAACAGACAAGAGGAAATGTTTCTATGAACATTATACAACGTTATGCACATAACGCAATCACAGCTGACCAGCCTTTAGATGTCACATTCAATGAACAAGGTTGGTTTAGTGCTACAGAGGCAGCAAAATCCTTCGGTAAGAAGCCAGCAGAGTGGCTTCGTCTACCAGAAGCAGAGAAATATATTCAAGCGCTGTGTGATCGTTTCAAAGTGGGGAAATCCCACTTTGTAAAAACCAAGCGTGGAGGGGTGTCTCCTAGCACATGGCTGCATCCAAAATTAGCAGTCCGGTTTGCTCAATGGCTAGATATTGATTTTGCAATCTGGTGCGATGAACAGATCGAGGGTTTGATCCATGGCACGCATGCTGTATATGACCGCCGCCGCGCTCGTGATGCATCCGCTGCTACATACAAGGCCATGTGTGCAATTGTACAGATCAAGCGTCAGCAAGAGGGCAAGGAGAGCAAGCCTCACCATTTCATGAATGAAGCTCGACTGATCAACTGGGTACTGACAGGTGAGTTTAAATCTGTGGATCGTGATTCTTTGCCAAAAGAAGACCTTGACCTGCTCACTCGGCTTGAAGAGCAGAACATCGTTTTTGTTGGTCTGGGCATGAGTTACGATCTTCGCAAGACTGCTCTGTATGGGTTTGCCGAGATGTATCGCAAGCAGATAGTTCCAAAAATCGAAGCAGCCAACTGCACCGCTCTGACCAAGGAGCGCCCAGCATGAGCACAATCAACTTCCCAAGCAAACCCGAATCGAGCAATAAGATTGAAGGCTACTTGGTCACTTATGAGTGTGCCGGAGCGGATATTGTCGAAATTCTGGATTCTCGCGACATTAATGCATTATTTGAATTGTTGACCGAAGTTTTGCCTGACGGCTCCGAAAAGGTGGTGATTGAGCAGATTCTGATTAATACCGGAGATGCGACATGATTAACTTCCCCTATGTTGTCACGGCAATCCGTCCATCAACTGAAAGCGACATCGAAAATCATGTCGTAATCGACGATGAGTATTTCGTCATTCTGGCCTGTCAACCTGCAAAGGCTCATGAGATTGGTGCTATTGAACATGAGATGCGCGCACAATTTAAAGGCGCGACTATCATGATCACCATTCCGGCAGTTCAGGAGTTGCTTGATACCGATATCGAGAAAAAGGCTCTTGAGACCGAACTTGAACAAGCAGGGCTAAAGTACCAGAAAGATGATGATCCTGATTGTCCGCTTTGGCGAGCAATTAACTGGCGCAAATACTACATGGTAGGTGTGCCGGGAGGTGCTGCATGATCATCTCCCATAGCGTAGTCGAGAACACCATATTTGGCATTGATTCAGTGGGTGATTCTGTCATGCAACTCAAGGAACTGTTCAATGTCATCACGGATGCTGTGGATGAAAAAGACCTCAACCGCATCAGAAAGATTGCTGCTCTTGGCGAGTATCTAAGTGATAACTGGGCCGAGCTTCTGTACAAGCTCAAAGAGAACCTTGAGAAGCAAGTGACCACTGCTGCAAATGCTGCATAAACCTTACGAACCACCAAAGCCTCCCATTGTGGAGGCTTTTTTAATTGGAAAAGTATCATGAGCGACGATAAAACCGTTGAGGTGAAGATCAAGGCCACGTCAGACGAGCTTGATAAAGGTTTTGATGACGCCGAAAGCAAGGTGTCAGATGCCGGAGAGAGAATCACCGCAGCATTGAATCGTGTCAGCAGTGCTATCACCGAAATGCAAAATCGCCTTATGAATGGCTTTCAGGTCAAGGTAAAGGACAGTGATATTGAGCAATTCAATGGCGAACTGAAGCGGATGGAGGACAATTCGGAGGCGGCTGCCGGCGCAACAGACCGTCTTGCGCTCAAAGTTGCTGAAATGAATGAAATGCTGGCGGCGGGGAGAGTGGCGCTTGAGCTCTATAATGATGAGTTGGAATTATCGAACAACTTGAAGGATTATGGAGCAGGTCATCACACGCCATCAGAAAATCATCAATCTGCAAATAGTAACCCTCGTGACAATGCTAGTAATAATCTCAGTGAAATTAGCAAAGAGGCTGATAAGCTGAAACACAAGCTCGTTGAAATTAATGAACTGCTCAATAGTAAAGAATTAAAAGACAAACTGGTCAAGATCAAGGTCGATATTGATACAAGCAACCTGAGTACAGGTCTGGAAGGCATTAAGACCCGCATTCGGGATGCTATGGCCGAGATACAGGACCGATATAAATCCGGCTTTGATCTTCGTCTGGAACCTGACAAAGAAGAGACCGCGATCAATGCAGTAAAGCAAGGTGAGAAGGTCTTTATTGAGACACGCACTGCTGCTGAGATGCTGGCCCACACCCAAGCCGACCTGAATGGCTTACTTCAAGCTGGTGCGATCGATGCCGAAACCCATGCGCGCGCCATGGCGAAAGCCAAAGACGAATATGAAAATGCCGGACGCTCTGCCAATCACTTTGGCGGTGTGATGGAAAACGTCAAATCCACACTGGTTTCTATGGCTGCGATTTTGGCTATCGGCGGCACGCTGAAACTCGGTGAGGTTCTCCTGGAAGAGTCGGACAAGGCCACGCTGCTGGATGTGCGACTCAAGGAACTGCTTGGTACCGAAAAAGAGGTGGCCGAGGTCAAGGATCAGGTCTATCAGGCATCATTGCGCCAGCAGGTCAGTTCTGAGCAGGTGGCTGATGTCACCGCCCGGATGATCCCTCTCATGAAGGAGTTTGGTAAGACCAGTGCGGATGCGGTGAAACTGTCTGAGGCCGCATTTGCGACGGCGCGCATCAGCGGATCATCGCCAGATGAGGCGGCCAAGAAAGCGCATAAACTCGCTGAGGCTCTGGAGGACACGACATCCAAGGGCAAGAATTTGGAATCAGTGTTTAAAGAGAATCAGGAGCTATTGTCCGTACTGGCTAATTATTTTGGTGCCAGCACTCAACAGGTTGAGGCGTGGGCAAAGAACGGACAAATATCATCGCAAAAGATGACTGATGCCATTCTCAGCTCATCTGACCAGATCGAAGCTAAAGCCGCTGAAATCCCTGACACCTTTGGCGGTGCATGGGCTAAGGTCAAGGATGTACTGTCCAAAGCTGTGGAGGACATGAGCGGCCAGAAGCTCTTTGCCGGTCTGAAAGAGGACGTTGCTGGTGCTGAGCAGGAACTGGAGAAGCTGGAAAAAGACGGTACGCTTGCGCATTGGGGTGAGCAGATCCTGACGATCATCCGCGATGTGGAGGCTGCCTTTAAGGCTATTGGTGGCATAGTCTCGGACGTATTCTCGGCAATCACCGGTGATATCAGCAAAGCAACAGGAACGCAGATAAATGCGCTGAATATTCTTGATGGTGCATTGAAAGGAATTGCAACTGCTTTTATTGGTCTACGCGTCGGCATCCAGATAGCCTTGGAACTGATTAAGGCTGTTGTTCAATCGGTGGTCGCCAGCGTGCTGATCGAATGGTCCTATTTCCGAGAGGGGATTCTGATCGTTGTTGAGGTTGGAAAAACTGCAATTCAGGGGCTTGCTAATGCATTTACTATGCTTGCGAATGTGGCCTCACATGCACTCCAGTTCGATTTCAGTGGTGCAGAATCAGCACTGACTTCTGGTCTATCCAAAATGGAACAGAATGTCAAAGATTCAGCCGACAGAATGAAAAAGATACATGATGATGCAAAGAGTGATCGTCAGGCGGCGGCTGGTATATCTGGGTTTGTGAATGGTGATTTCTCAAAAAATGTCAGCAAAATTGCTCAGTCTGGCAATGACGCGTTGAAAAAGCTTTGGCACCCACCAATGACGCCTAACAAAGGGTCCGACAACAACCCCAGTGACATCCCAACCGGCCACGGCTCGCCAGATCCAGCCAAGGAAAAGAAAGGACATCAGGCAAAATCCCAGATGCATGATCTGGAACTTGGACTGGACTCTCAAAAAAACGCATGGGAAGCCCAAAACAATGCCAACAATACTGAGAAGGAATTCCCGAAAGATCAGGAGGCACAGTATTGGGCTGACCTGCTGGCGAATCACAAGCTAAGCGCCAACGACCGGATCGCGGTGGAGAAGAAATATCAGGATGCTCTTGCAGCGCTGCGCAAAGAGTCTGAGGGCAAGCAGCTTGATGCTCTCAAATTCGAGCAGCAGCAATTCAGTAACAACTTGGACATCCAACTGAACTTTGCGAAGCAGATTCAGGCAGAGACCAGCCGTTATTATGGCGAATCCTCCAAGGAAGCCCAGAAGGCTCGGCAGGACGTAGAAGCCCTGCAGGCGCGGATCGGTGCACGTGATTATGGCTATGCCCAGAAGAACATCGAGCATGATAAAACCTCCGATCTCTCTGACATTGATCTGGAAGAGCAGGAAGCACAGCAACGTCAACAACTGGGCGAGATGAGCCAGCGCAAACTCTTGGCGATGGAGATTCAATTCGAGAATCAACGTTATCAGGTGCAGAAAGAAGCCATCCAAAAACGCCTGGCACTCTGGGACCAGTACAACAAAGAGACCGGCGGGAATGCCAATCCAGAAGATCGGATGAAAGCAATGGATGACCAGCAGACGCTCGATACCAGCCATACGAAAACTATGGGTCAGATCGGCTTTGATCAAAAAGCACTGAGCCTGCAGCCCTTCCAGAACTTTCGTGATGGTATGCAGAGTCTGTGGCAGAAAGGGCTTCAATCCATGATGCAAGGTACGCTCACATGGAGGAGCGCGATACAAGGTGTCTATGGGGCGCTAGGTAACGCCTTCAGTCAAATGTTGAGCAAGCAACTGGCCGAATGGTCAATGCATCTGGCTATGAAACTGGCCAAAGCGCTTGGATACGGTGTTTTGGATGTTACACAGACTCAATCCACAGAAGCGGCTAAATCTGGGGCCGTAGCGGCAGGCCAAGCCCTTCAAACAGAAGCCGCAGCCGCAGGTGCAACGATTCGAGGCACCACAGAAACCGCTGAAGCGCTTGGAACCATCGCCAAGTCTGCCCCTGCTGCAGAAGCCAAAACCATGGCGTCTGTACCGTTTCCTTATAACATTGCTGCGGGTGCAGGGGTCTTTGCTCTCATCATGGGACTGAGCAGCAAAGTTGCATCCGCCAGCGGCGGCTATGACATCCCTGCGGGCATCAATCCTCTGACACAGCTCCATGAGCAGGAAATGGTATTACCTGCCAAGTACGCCAATGTGATCCGCGATATGGCTGCTGGTGGTGGCTCTGGTCAGTCTGGGTCTTCAGGGGACACCCATTTTCACACCCATGTGACCGCTGTTGATGCACGTAGCGTCCAGAAGCTATTCATGGACCACCGCAGCAGCCTGCATGATGCGATGAAAGCAAGCATAAGGGACTTCAAGATATAAGGAGTGGATTCATGTCCAATGAGATTTTTCCGCTTCTTCCCGGTCTGATGTGGGACATCAAAAAGACGCCCAAGTACAACACCAAGATCATGCAGGCCGTAAGCGGGCGCGAGCTGCGGGCCTCTTTTCAAGCCACACCGATCTATACCTTTCAACTGGCGTTTGAGTTTTTGCGGCAGGGCCAAGGTAAAACTGAACTGGATCTATTGCAGGGCTTTTTCATGGCTCGGCGCGGTTCGTTTGATAATTTCCTGCTGACCATACCGGGTGACAATCAGGTCACATCGCAGGTGATCGGCGTGGGCGATGGCACCAGCACATCGTTTCAACTCTCGCGCACGATCAGTGGTGTTACGGAACCGGTGTCCGATGTCCTGATCCCAGCCAATGGCATGGATCTCGGCATGTGGTCTGCCACGTCTGGACAGGGCATGTGGGCGACCGATACCAGCGCCGTGCTGATGTGGAATCCCATCAACACCTACACGATATCAGCAACCGGCAAAATTACATTTTCGGTGGCACCGCCGGCGGGATCGCAAATCTTCTGGACTGGCACGTTCTATTACCGGTGCCGGTTTAAAGATGATGATGTGGAGTTCAATCAGTTCCTTTACAACCTGTGGGAAGCCCAGACCATTGATCTGGTGGGCAGCCTGAGTGGAAAAATATGAAGACTGCAAGCTCTGCTCTGATTGCCATGCTGGATGAAAACAACTTCATCATGGCCGATCTGTACACCCTGACGCTGATCGATGGCAGCAATTATTATTTTGCTGATTACGATTTTGATCTGATCCTCAGCGGCAATACGTTTGTCTCATCGCTGGAAATATTCACTCGCGGCAAGATCACTCTCCAGGTCGGCACTCAGGTGGACACCTTGGAGGTAGACATCAGCTCGGTGAATACGCTGGTGCTGGCTGGCGGTGCCACGATCACACAGATGGCACACAACGGCGGCCTTGATGGTGCGCGTGTACGAGTAGAGCGGGTGTTTCTTCCCCCAACAAATCCGACCGACACCAGCGCAGGCTCGGTATTTCTGTTTGATGGGCGCGTGTCTGAAGTCGATTGCACGCGGCATACGGTGACGCTGCAAGTCAACTCCGATCTGGAACTACTGAATATCCAGATGCCACGCAATCTCTACCAGTCTAGTTGTATGCATGCCCTCTATGACTCTGGCTGTACGGTGAATCAGGCGGCGTTTACCGTCACTGGAGCATTGACCAGCGGTAGCACGCTTTCAGCGCTGAATACCAATCTCACGCAAGCGGCAGGCTATTTCAGTCAAGGCGTGATCACCTTTACCAGTGGCGTGAATACGGGCGTGCGCCGGACCGTGCGATCTTACTCAGGGGGTGTCATTGCACTGACGCTGCCACTGAAGGCTTTGCCAGCCACCGGCGACACATTCACGGCTTACGCTGGCTGTGACAATACACAAGCCACCTGTCAGACGAAATTCAACAACCTGCAGAATTTTCGCGGATTCCCGTACATCCCTGTTCCTGAGACAGCGACATGATGAATTCTATCGTCACTGAAGCCATGACCTGGCTACGCACGCCATACCACCACCAAGGCCGCATCAAGGGCGTTGGTGTGGACTGCGCCATGATCTTATGCGAGGTCTACCACGCAGTGGGCATGGTGCCATTCATTGATCCACGGCCATACACCCATGACTGGCACCTGCACCGCAGCGAGGAAAACTATCTGGGATGGATCAAGCAGTATGCCGATCCAGTAGATGTACCTGAGCCGGGTGATGTGGTGCTGTATCGCTTTGGACGTTGCATCAGTCATGGGGGGATCGTGGTGGATTGGCCGCAGATCATTCATGCCTATCGCGCCGAAGGGGTAGTGCTGGCGGATGGTGCAAGTACGGATCTAGCACCGCGCATTGCGGGATTTTATCGGGTGAAAAGTACATGAGTGGACTGATCGGTGGTAAGACCCAAGGATCGACAGAGCCGCGCTTAGGGGCCATGAATATCCAGACCTCGGTCTATGGCATGTGCATTCCGCTGGTGTACGGTGCTAACCGGATCAGCCCGAATTTGATCTGGTATGGTGATTTCCAGTCACAGGCGGTCAAGCAGAATGTCGGCGGAAAGGGTGGCGGCGGCGCCAACTCGTCTTACGACTACCACACGGCCATGATCATGGCTCTGTGTGAAGGTCCGATCATCAACATATCCGGAGTGTGGGTCGGCGGTAACCAACTCCAGTCCTATACTGATTCGCACGGTACCGTCTATACACCGCTGGCACAGCTCGGATTCGGGCTGTATGGCGGCATTGCAACACAGACACCATGGGGCTATCTCACGACCAATCACCCCGATCAGGCACTGAGCTACGCCTGCACGGCATATCTCGCAGCGAGCTACTATGATCTGGGCAATACTGCGTCTTTGCCGAATCACAATTTTGAAATCTACGGACTGCAGCAGTTCAATCAGATCAATACAGAAAGCTCGATCATAGATGCATGCCCTGCCGATGTGCTGGTCGATTTCCTGACGAATGCCCAGTACGGTGCCGGATTCCCGTCCGCCAAGATTGGCGACATGACCCAGTTCCGCAATTACACGATTGCCTCGGGATTGTTTGTCAGCCCGGCTTATACCTCGCAGCAGGCGGCACAACAGAGTGTGGATGACTTACTGTCAGCCGTGAACTGCGCATTGGTCTTCAGTGGCGGCGTATTGAAGGTGATCCCCTATGGTGATATCCCCCTGAGCAGTAACGGTGCCAGCTATACGCCCAATCTGACGCCAGTCTATGACCTGACGGATGATGATTTCATCGGTACCGACGACCCTATCAAGGTGACGCGCACACGCGATGCGGATGCCTACAACAGCGTTCAGATCGAATATCTGGACCGGGCAAATCATTACAACGTCGCCATCATGCCAGCCAAGGACATCGCCAATATTGAACTCTACGGCATCCGATCAGATTCGCCACAGCAGGCCCATATGATCTGTGATGCAGGAATTGCCGCGCAGGTCGCGCAGATCCGGCTGCAGCGGCTGCTGTACATCCGCAATCAGTATGAGTTTACCTTGGGTTGGAAATACTGTTTGCTTGAGCCTATGGACATCGTGACGCTGAATGATGACGGGCTTGGGCTGGATCAATACCCTGTGCGAATCCTCTCGATCACCGAGAATGAAGACGGCTCTCTGGACGTGAAAGCAGAGGAATTGCTGGTCGGTACCGCGAGTGCGCTGACCTATAATTATCAGTCCAATGGCGGTTACTCGGGACAGGAAGGCAACCCGGGCGATGTCAATGCGCCCTTTATCTTTGAGCCGCCGCTGGTGCTGACCACCAATGGCAGTCATGAAGTCTGGGCAGCCGTTTCCGGGGGTAACAACTGGAGCGGCTGTCATGTCTGGGCAGCATTCAGCGGAGACGGTGGCGCACCCGGAACGTACAAGATGATCGGTGTGGTTGAGGGTGTCTCACGCTACGGCACGCTGCAATCAGATTCTGGCACCAGCATTCAGGTGACATTGAACACAGGCGCGCAGCTCTACAGCGGCACAACGCTGGATGCGACCAGTGGCCAGACATTGTGTTATATCGACGGTGAGTTGTTGTCATATGAAACTGCGACATTAACCGGCACCAATCAGTACACCCTAGGCAATCTTCACCGGGGCCAGTACGGCACAATCGAGACCACACATGCCCCCAGTGATGCGTTTGCCCGGGTCGATGGTCAGATCTTCAAATACCCCTATGACAAGAGCCTGATCGGTACCACCATCAGCCTGAAATTCACGTCCTTCAATTCCGTATTGGGCATGGAGCAGGCGTTAAGTGAGGTCGAGGCATACAGTTACGCACTGTCCGGTGGCGCACCACAGGGTCCTGCCGATCTGGCGCTACAGTCGCCATGGGTGGGATTGTCGTTCACAACTCAGTGGTCAGGATCGGTGGGCGCGGATAGCTATAACGTCAATGTGGTGTATGCAGGTACCACGATCCGCACTGTCTCGACGACATCCACCCAATTCACCTATGCGATCAGCGATGCCCAGACAGATGGTGCGATCCATCGCGCTTATACGATTGATGTCGAGTCGGTTGCGGGTGGTCAGTCGTCTGGGTACTCGCAGTTGCTGGTGAGTAATCCAGTGCCGCCTGAACTTACGTCCATCTCTACTTCATCAAGTACCAGTGCGATATCAATTTCTTGGGGGGCTTCCCCGGTTACCGACTTGCAGGATTATGCAGTCTGGATATCAACCACAAACGGGTTTGACCCCACCAGCATCACACCTTCTTGGGTCGGCACTGCTACTGGGACCGCCTTTACTGGATTGGCATCAGGAACCACCTATTACTTGGTGGCTTGCGCACGTGATCAGTGGGGATCCGGGAACTGGAATTATTCAGCGCAATATACCGTGACTACCACGACTTAAATCCAATCCATACACACATCGCCGCCTTCGGGCGGTTTTTTTATTGAGGTGAGGAAACTATGACAACGACATTGCCTACATCAGACCAGTTTAATGCGCCCACGGTGACGCAAGGGCAATTCAAATCAGCCCTGACGCAATTACTCGCATATCTCCAGCAGCAGGGCGTTGAAGATATGGAGACGATCAGGCAGATCGTTAATCAGTATGTATTGAGTGATCCAGTCGCAATCAATAGCGGCATCGTCGCCGCCATATGGGACGAACTCAGCGGCAAGTACGCGCCTTTTATGAACAATTTTGGTCGGTTGCTGACGAGCGATGCGGCCGGCAATGTACTGGATGTCGCCGGGCGCGGTGAATTACTGATGCAGGAAGTTCCCTTCATCGGTCTCATAAATGGCGAGCGACCCTATCGTATAACCTGTGATTTAGATGGCCGAATTATCGAAGTCTGGACGATGGAGGAGAGCTACTTTTATGCGGGTCAAGACGGGCTGGTCCGAGATGGCGCAAGAAATGCCGATCTACAGCGTTATGGCCTCAGTTCAGCAGTAAGTCCCTACGGCGATGTCACAACAGTGGATTATGCCAAGTTTGGCGTGATCTGCTACATCATTGTCGTGCTGGGTCAGTCAAATGCTTTCGGATCAGACAACGGTGGGTTTGATACTCAGCCATCTGGCTACCCATCTTACACCGGTCAGGCAGTCATCGCCTCAAGCCCAGAATACCCCGACAATAACTGGATGTTTGCAGGGACGAACCCACGGCGCCAATACAACAGTTCGGTAACGGATCTAGTTTCGCTGGTTGAGTCTCGTCTGCCAGATGGCACAGGCGGTGAGACATTGTGTAGCGGGCTGGCGACTCATCTGGTGCGGGATGTGTATAACGCCACCGGCGAGATGATCAACACATTATCGTTCGTTGTGTCCGAGGGGGGGCAGCCTTATCGAAATCTAAAGCGCGGATCGATCTACTACGATGCGTATCTACAGGGTCTGGATGATGCTGTGACGGCTTGTAAGTCGCGTGGCTGGACGCCAGTCGTTCTAACTCACGTGTGGGTGCAGGGGGAAGCGGATAGTAATTCAGTATCAAACATGTCCGTCCGCACTCGTCAACGCCAGATGCAGCAGCTCAATCGCCAACTGACAGCAGACGCTATGGCGCGGACGGGTCAGACAGACGTACCAATCTTCGTCGAGTCTCAAGTAGCAACAGCAGAGAGCACTCAGACCGGAGATGGTGCTTTTGTTCAGCCCGTACGTCAAGCATCACTTGAAGACGATGGTCTGGATAACATGCGTTGCGCCGGACCTTTTTACCAGTTTCCGACCTCCGGCAACGGACCGAATCAAATTCACGCGAACTGCACGGGGCAAAATCAACTCGGACAGATGATCTCTCGCACGGTCCTGAATGAGTTCTTTGGGCAGGGATCTAAGGTCATGCGTTGCATTGGCTATCGCTGGATCGATTCGGTGAATCTGCTTCTTGAGTTTGATCCTGCTGTATCGCCTCTGGTACTGGATACATCGGGCTCTGTGATCTCAACAACTGGCCTTGGGGCTGGTCTTGGATTCTGGTTTGACGACTACTCAGGAACCCCGCCGACGATCACAAATGCGCAGGTTGTCAATAACACTTTTATTCAACTCACGCTCAGCGGAGCACCTGCAGTAAAAGACTGCCGAGTCTCTTATGCGATGCGGGCAACTATCGCGCCGATGTCGTGGGGCGGCGGTCCTTATGGCCCCAATTACGGCCCTCGAGGCTGTCTACGCGACAGTGCAACCCACACTAATCAGTACACGTCATTCGTCCAGCAAAATTGGTGTCCGGCGTTCTCTATGCCTGTCACTTATGCGGTTTAACTCAGGAGATTCAAAATGTTACTCATGAAAACAGATAGCCGACTCAACAATGCAAACCTGCCTGTGCTCACCCTGTCGGATATCGACAAGCAAATTAAATTGCTCAACCCATCACTTTGGCTTGAAGGGGGAGCAGCCTACATCCAGACAACTGACGGCATCCATGTCGCTGGGTGGGTGAACCGTTCTACAAGTACCCGCTATGTTCCGGCAACGATATACTCCCCGCAAATTATTGCCATGGGATCAAGTTCCGTTGTGCGGTTCGGATACAAAGCCAATGTCACTGACAGTGATGTTGGGTATGCAAATGGCGGTGTGCTTAAGCCGGAGCTCACGACCGAAGTAGGACTATTGACCCCGACTTTTACGATTGCTGCCGTGGTGCGCATGCCAAAGCCTAAAGGGGCTTCTGGATCGGAATTACAAAGCAGTAGTGATCTCTTCTCGGGTGGTCGTCCGTTTGGCTCTAGCGATCCGACGGTAAATAACTGCTCATATCTGAATTTCGATACGTCCAGCACAGGCACAGGTGCAGCAGATTATTTTGTCACAGGATCGGCTGTTTTCGCCCCTACCGGCACATTCAACGATCAAACATTGCATACGGTGTTAATGTCGGTCGATGCCGTCTCCGGAACGTCACAGTTTTATCATAATGGCGTGCTTGTAGGGAGTGGTTTGACTGTGCCGACTCCAGCCGTAGATCAGTCTGCACAACAGATATTAATCGGCTGTTTGACCAACAACTATACGGCTTTTCCTTATGTTGGGGACATCGGTTTGATGATGTATTTCGGCAATTCAGCGGTGCATTTAAGCACGAACAGTCTGAATACTGTGTTGAGCAAACTGGCATCCGTTAAGACAGCCCTGGGCGGTTGATAAGGGGGTTGTATGAGCACATTACCAGCAATACAACTCTATCAAGGCGACACCTTTAGCCGCCAAGTGACAACGCCGTATGTGCCGCTATCGAACTATCAGATCAGCGCCATGGGGCGAACGCAGGCAGGGCTAAAGCTCTGCGACTTCACGATTACGCCGCTCGATCAAACCGCCACTCCCGGCGGTTTTTTATTGGGGATTGCGGATACATCCAGCCTGCCGGTCGGCGAGATGATCGTTGATTTCGAAGTGATCGACATCAGCCAATCCCCTCCAGTCCAGCGCCACACGCAAAAGTTCAAGATCATTTTGCAGGGAGTAATCACCCGTGCCTGATTTTATCCAGATCATCGAGCAGCCGCCGGATCAGGTGGTGATTACGGCGGACAATCCACCGCAGATCGTGATTCAGGAGCAGGTGGCTGCACTGGTCCAGCTCTCGACCGAGACGGTTGTGGTAGGGCCGCAGGGTCCGCCCGGCATCAGTGATTATGTCGGGACCTTCGTTGCGGGTCAGGACATCTTGGCAGGCCAGCCAGTCTACATCTCACGTTTAAACAGCCTACTCATGGTGGCAGATTCGAACAGCTATCTGTCTGCGTTCGTGATCGGCTTTGCGGTCATTGACATTGCCAGTGGATTTGCTGGTGACGTGAAAAAGGGGGATGTCACGTTTGCCGACTGGACTTCGCTCACGGGTACCGCATCGCTGCAACCGGGCTATCCGTACTTCCTGAATGGTCGCGGCACGCTGTCGTATTTGCCTCCGACCGCCGGCGGTTTTATCTGCATAGGTGAAGCACTGACCGCACAAACACTGTATTTCAAACCCACATTTCCGATTCAACTCTAGGGAGTCAAACACATGGCAATTCGTCAACCTCTCGTGCTGGGTGGCATGGGTATTGTTCAACAACTGCAATCCGGTGACACTATTCAGGCACCAACCAATACGCCATCAATCCGTTCAGTCACCAACGCTGAGTCGTCGGCTTCGCTGACCTTCGGCATGCCGGTCTATTCCAGTGGTGCCGATGCCGTGAAGCGTGCGCAGGCCAATGCCCTGAGTACATCCAAGCTTGCCGGACTGGTCTATGATGCGACCATTGCGGCCAGCGCCGCAGGGAATATTGCTCAGTCCGGCGTGCTGGTCGGCACCACGACCCAGTGGGATGCGGTCGCGGGGACTACGGGCGGATTGACCTTCGGCACGTTGTACTTCCTCGATCCAGCAAACATCGGCAAGATCACATCGGTGGTGCCCACCACGGTCGGTCAATGCAATGTGCTGGTAGGTACCGCCTTGAGTTCGACCGAGCTGGAATTGCAGATCGCACAGCCAATTTTGCTTTAACGGAGGTGTGCTATGGCAGCACGATTACCTCTTGTAGTGGGTGGCAGTGGCCTACCTCAACAATTACAGTCTGGTGATACTCTTGCGGGAGCATTCAGTCTCGGATATTCGAATGCTTCCCCGAATACTAACCCGACATACAATTCCATCGTTCCGACTGCTGCTGATACAAACGTCTCGCTCTCAGTTCAAATCAAGGGGACTGGAGCTTTCACACTAGGGCCAATTCCAGCGAGCTCAACCGCAACCGGTCAGCCTCGAGGGCAGAATGCGGTTGATCTGCAGCTTGGGCGTACTAATCAGCTACACGTGGCATCGGGTCAGAACAGTTTCGCAGCTGGCTATGACAACACGGCAAGCGGAACGTATGCAGCCGCATTATGCGGGTCGAACACAGCGAGCGGTAACTACTCATTTGCGGCTGGCTATAACAATACTGCGAGTGGAAGTTTCTCATTTGCTATTGGGTCAACAAACATAGCAGCAGGAAATCAGTCCTTTGCGGTCGGGACAAACAACTCAGTCAATTACGATTATGGGTTTGCCGTTGGAGGGTATGTTTCTACCTACGTCTACGGTGAGCTTGCACAAGGATCTGCTGGGCAGTTGGGCAGTGGGTCTGGTAATAATCAGAACTCCCGGATACAAATTGCAGCTTCGGCTTCTGCTGCTAGTACAAACTATTACGTTACAAGCACTGTAGCAAATGCATCAACAAGCAGTAACCAGATATTTTGTCCACAAAATGGATTGGTGACGTTCTCCGGCTACATACAGGCTAAACAGTCATCATCTGCAAGCAATGTATGTGCCTGGAGTGTGCAAGGCGTCATTGTGCGTGGAAGCAGTGGATCAGCATCATTTATTGGCACGCCAACTGTAAATGCTCTTACTACAGTGCCTAGTGGTTGGACTCTGACATTGAGCATAGACACAAGCGCCAATGCCCTAAATGTCTTGTTCAATATGGGCAGTACTGCAATGAACATCAGATGCAACGGAATGCTGGAGTGGGTATTACTCGTTTCTTAATTAAATTTCATCTTCAACAGCCTCCCATTCGGAGGCTTTTTTCATTCAGGAGCCGCCCATGCATATCACACAAAATGACATTTACCTGATCGGAGCAGCATGCTGGCTGTTCAGTCAGGTGATCGCCAAGACTGGAACTCCATCATGGTTGCCTGAATGGGCGGTCGTGATTGTCAATTTCATCGCCGCCAACTGGGGCAAATCAACCAACACCAAAGACAAGGACGCCGCATGAATATTCAGATCGTTGCATCAGAAGCCGCTAAATCAGCACCGCCTGTAGCTGTAGTGCTGTGGCATTACACATGGTCCGTACCTGATTTTGTGTCGGGCATCACGGGCATCTATGTGGTGTTGCAGATGTTTTACTTGATCTCGAAATGGGCGCGTGAACATCAGGAGAGGAAAGATGACAGCTCTAAGTAACAAGAAAGCAGGCATTGGCGCTCTGGTGCTGGCTGGTGCGACCCTTGTAGCCTATGTGACCCAGCATGAAGGTACGCGATACACCCCATACCGCGATCAGGGCGGTGTCTGGACGGTCTGTCAGGGTCATACGGGGCGTGATGTGGTGCCGGGCCGCAAGTATACAGAGGCAGAGTGTGATGCGTTCTTAGCCCAAGATCTGACGGTGGCGGGCAGGGGTGTACTGTCTTGTGTGCATGTGCCGCTCAATCAGCATCAGTATGATGCCTACACCGATCTGGCGTTTAATATCGGCACTGGGGCATTTTGTCGATCATCCATTGCTGCTCAGCTCAACAAAAGCCAGTACACAGACGCCTGCAATCGGGTCTTGCTGTACGACAAGATCGGCAATACCGTTAATGCAGGACTGCGCAACCGGCGCGAGGATGAAAGGAAGTTGTGTTTGACGCCAGTCGCAAAGTCTTAAGGCTTGGGGGCGAATCTGCTGCATTTTTCAAGTTTGTGCAGCAAAATTGCAACTTTATAAAATAAATACTTTATAAACAT
>JASLEL010000266.1 GCA_030151145.1 Aquirhabdus sp.
CATCCACAGTTTGCAATCTTACCTCAGCCGGTACTTGCGGCGGTCAATCAGGAGTTCGCCGATGAGCGCCAACTGGTGCACGCGGGGGATGAGGTGGCTTTTTTTCCGCCGGTGACAGGGGGCTAGGAAATGACAAAGCCCGCAGAGTCACATGCCAGCATTCCGGTCAATATTGAAGTACTTGCGCAAGCTTTTGACGCCCGTGATCTGGAAGGTCGGTTGCATCAACTGGCTATCCCACACGGTGCCGCAGGTGCTGTCGTGACGTTTATTGGTCAGGTGCGCGAGAGTGGGGATCGGACTGGAGTGACAGGTTTGTCGCTTGAACACTATCCTGGGATGACAGAGCGAGTCTTGCATCGTCATGTCATGCAGGCTTGCACGCGCTGGCCGCTCTTGGGTGTCGTACTTGTCCATCGCGTAGGTCAGATGCATCTGGGCGAGAACATCGTTGGCGTCGTGGTTGCCAGTGCACATCGTCAGGCAGCATTTGATGCGGTGCAATATCTGATGGATTTCCTCAAGCATGATGCGCCGTTCTGGAAGCAGGAACTGACTGCCGATGGCGCATCATGGGTGGAGCAAAAAGACAGTGATGTCGAACGCCTCAAACATTGGTAAATACGTTTTAACCTCGTGATCAGGCGTGTTTCTGCGCAGTTATATAGCTCGCCAAAGTTTTTCCCAGTCCCAACACGGCCTGCTCTAGGCGTTCATCGGTGATCTTGCCATCCTGCAGTTTTTGTCCTGTGACGGCTACTTGATCGGGTAACACCAAAAAGCCTAGATTAGACAAATACATACGCACCATCATTAAGCTGCGCAGGCCGCCGACGATACCGGGACTGGATGATACCAGTGCCGCGGGGTAGTTCTTAAAGACGCGCAGACCGTTTTTGCCATCGGGCTCAGTGCGGCTCATCCAGTCAAAGGTATTCTTGATCAGGGGCGTAAAGAAACCGTTGTATTCCGGCGATGCCAAGAGCAGTCCGTCATGCGCTTCAAACACGCGCAGCAGGCGCTGGGCAGCCTCGGGCATACCGTGGGCGTGTTCATCGTCGCCATTGTACAGTGGCAGGGTGTAGTCATTGAGATTGATCAGGGTGACGCTACATCCTTCAACAGACTCGGCACCACGGATGGCGGTCTGCAGTACCTGACTATTCAGTGAGCCAGTGCGGGTACTGCCTGAGAATGCCAAGAGGCGCGTGGTCATTGTAAGTCTCCTTGTCTGGTGAGGATCTGGCTGCGTCGGTATAACGTGACGTTACCGTTATCTTTTTTGTGTATATGCCCAGATCGGACGGGCATCGTCAAGTAGAATCTGCCGTTTTGGCGATCAGGCAAACGACATAAATCACAGCAGGCTTTCCATTTCTCCTTTAAACTACCGGACAATCTTTTTGGTCGCAGGTATGCGATATTTTTGGCGTTGATGCACGACAGGTCGTGATTCATCGCCATGCTTGTGGTTGGGAGTGTTGTATGCCACCGTTTATTCTGGTTGATGGCTCGTATTATCTGTTTCGCGCCTTTCATGCCTTGCCGCCACTGACGACTTCACAAGGGCTGCAAACCAATGCAGTCAAAGGTGCCTTGTCCGCGCTACAGAAGCTCATGCGTCGCATGCAGCCGACCCATATGGCGGTCATCTTTGATACCCCTGAGCCGACCTTTCGCCATGAGCTGTCTGCCGAGTATAAGGCTCATCGACCGGCGATGCCCTCTGAGCTATCCACTCAGATACCTTATCTGCATGCGGTCATCAAGGCTTTGGGGATTCCTTTGTTGCTCTTGCCGGGCGCTGAAGCTGACGATCTGATCGGCACCTTGGCGTGTCGCGCAGTGCGAGAGGGCCATCAAGTGCTGATCTCAACCGGCGATAAAGACATGGCGCAGCTCGTCAATGACCATATCAAGCTTGAAGACAGCTTCCGCGAGCAGGTGCTGGATCATGACGGCGTGATTGCCAAGTTTGGCGTACGTCCAGACCAGATCGTCGATTATCTGACGTTGATGGGTGATGCATCTGACGGTATCTCGGGTATTCCGGGCGTGGGTAAGGTTACGGCGGCCAAGCTTCTGAACGAATACCAGACCATTGGCGGTATTCTTGAGAATATCGACAAGATCAAAGGCAAGGTCGGTGACAACCTGCGCGAGCATGCCGACCGTATCCCGCTCAACCATCAGCTTGCTAGCATCGTCTGCGATCTGCCGCTCGCGCTGGACTGGCATGAACTGAAACTGGGTCAGGCTAATGTGCCTGCACTCAAATCCCTCTATGCCGAGCTTGAGTTCCGCACGCTGCTGCAATCGCTTGAGCACCCTAATCATCCGGATAATGCAGCACCGCCGCCAGAGCCACCCCGTGATGAGCCTGCTGTAGGCGAGTCGACAGCGGTGGCTGTAGACCCTGCTGCGGCTGTTTATCACACGGTGCTGGAGCGGGATGTATTTCTGGCACTGGTTGAGCGTTTGAAAGCTGCGCCACGCTTTGCGGTAGATACCGAGACGACCAGTCTGGATTATCGCAAGGCCCGTATCGTCGGCATTTCGGTCGCATTACAGGCTGGTGAGGGTTTCTATATCCCGATCGGGCATGACTATATGGATGCGCCTGAGCAGCTGGATGCCGAGTTTGTGCTCTCGACCTTAAAGCCAATTCTGGAAAATCCCGCCATCGGCAAGATCGGTCAGCATATGAAGTACGATGCGCATGTGTTCCATAATCATGGTATCAGGCTTCAGGGCTGGGCCTTTGATACCATGCTGGCGTCTTATGTGCTGAATCCGACTGCCACACGGCACGGCATGGATGATCTGGCACGCTATTATCTGGACTATACGACGATCTCCTTTGAGCAAATCGCCGGTAAAGGTGTCAAACAGCTGACCTTTAACCAGATTTCACTCGAGCAGGCCGGGCCCTATGCGGCTGAAGATGCCGAGGTGACATGGCGGCTGTATGAGTTCTTTGCACGCGAACTTGCCAAGCTGCCGCGTCAGGCGCAATTACTCGCCAGCATCGAGATGCCGACAGCGCAGGTATTGTGCGAGATGGAGGAGAATGGCATACGCCTCGATATCGACTTCCTCAAGCAACTCGGTGAGCGCTTTGGTGATCAGATCCGCGCATTGGAGGCATTGGCGATCGAGCAGGCTGGGCAACCCTTTAATGTCTCATCACCCAAGCAATTGGGCGAGATTCTGTTTGATAAACTCGGTATCCCCGGTGGCAAGAAGACCCCTTCGGGTCAGTACGCCACAGGCGAGGCAGTGCTGGAGAAGATCGACCATCCAATCGTTGCGACCATACTGGAATATCGTTCGCTGTCCAAGCTCAAGAGCACCTATACCGACAGCCTGATCGCCCAAAGCGATGCAGATACGCATCGGGTGCATACCAGCTATCATCAGGCGATTGCGGCGACGGGGCGTCTGTCCTCGACTGACCCGAATCTACAGAATATCCCGATACGGGGTGAGGTGGGCCGCCAGATTCGCGAAGCATTTATTGCACCCGAGGGGCGTATCGTGCTGGCGGCGGACTATTCGCAGATCGAGTTGCGCCTCATGGCGCATTTCTCGCAGGATGAAGCCTTGCTCAAAGCGTTCCGCGAAGGCAAAGACATCCATCAGGCTACTGCGGCTGAGGTGATGGGCATTGCGCTCGAAGAAGTGACATCGGATCAGCGCCGTCAGGCTAAAGCCATTAACTTCGGCCTCCTGTACGGCATGTCGGCCTTTGGTCTGGCCAAACAGCTCAATCTGTCGCGCAATGAAGCACAGGATTACATCGCATTGTATTTCTCGCGCTATCCGAGTGTGCATGATTATATGGAAAATACGCGTCAGCAGGCGCATGAGCAGGGCTATGTTGAGACCATCATGGGTCGTCGTCTGTATATGAATGACATCCGTGCCAGTAACGCCATGATCCGCCAGGCCGCCGAGCGCGCTGCGATTAATGCCCCCTTGCAAGGTTCAGCAGCTGACATCATTAAGCTTGCCATGATTCAGGTTGATCAGGCATTGCCCAAGCAACATGCTAAAATGCTGCTGCAAGTGCATGACGAACTGGTGTTCGAGGTTGATGAGGCCGAGGCAGATACCGTGACCGCACTGCTCAAGCAAATCATGCCCAATGTACTGGCGGGTCGTGCCGAGATGGCAGTACCGCTTGAGATCGAGGTGGGGCGGGGTGCCAACTGGGGTATTGCACACTGATTTTCAGGTTTTTTTAAATTTTTTGTTTGATGAGTAATTCAGGTATTTGATGGTATGACAACTGCGCTTTCCTATACGCTTCAACCCGTTCCCTATGAGCTGTCCGCTCAGGAGCAACAAGACGCCCAATACGCCATGTCGGTTGCCAACGCCAAGATCAGCAACAAGGTGTGGCTGATTCTGGCAGCGGTATGCGCGGGAGCCGTAGCGGGCATCGTCCTCTTGCATGGCTATTCCACGGCGTTTTTCTGGATTATTCTGGTGTTTGCGGCGCTGTATGTGCTGGTTCGCATTTTTGGTGTGGCATGGTACATCAAGCGTGAAATGAAAAAAGTGCCGACTCAAGACATCAAGGGCATCAAGCTCGGCGTGCAGCCGCAAGGGATCATTATGATCCAAGGCTCGGGCGTGCAGATGGGCCGCGGTTTTATAGACTGGAAACAGGTCACCGAGTGGCGTGAAACCGCGAAGTTTATCTATCTGACTTATACCGCCAAAGGCCAGACTGGTGCCATGATTCTGCCGAAACGCATGACTGCGCAGAAGTTCCCGATTGAGACCGTGCGTCATCATCTGCTGGATGCTGTTGGGCCTGCTGCCAAATAAGTCTGCATATTATTGAGCAATAAAAAATCCCCGCATTTGACGGGGATTTTTTTTATGTCATCGAATGATTACAGCGCAGCTTTGAGTGCCGCAGCTTTGTCGGTACGTTCCCAGCTGAAATGCGGACCGTTGGCTTCACGGCCAAAGTGACCGTAGCTGGCAGTTTCCTGATAGATCGGATGCAGCAGGTCCAGCATGCGAGTGATGCCATAAGGACGCAGATCGAAGTGCTCACGAACCAGTGCAATGATGATCTCGTCGCTCACTTTGCCGGTGCCGAAGGTATTGATCGAGATCGAGGTCGGTTCGGCCACACCGATGGCATAGCTGACCTGAATCTCGCATTTGTCGGCAAGGCCAGCAGCCACGATGTTTTTGGCGACATAGCGACCAGCGTAGGCTGCTGAACGGTCAACTTTGGATGGGTCCTTACCCGAGAAAGCACCGCCGCCATGACGGGACATACCACCATAGGTATCGACGATGATCTTGCGACCAGTCAGACCACAGTCACCGACTGGACCACCGATGACGAAGATACCGGTTGGGTTGATGTGGTATTGGGTCTTGGCATGCAGCATGTCGGCCGGGAAGATCGATTTGATGATCTCTTCCATGACGGCTTCTTTGAGCGCGGCTTGGCTAATCGCAGGATCGTGCTGGGTGGACAGTACGACGGCATCGACGTATTTGGGAATGCCATTTTCATACTGGAAGGTCACCTGACTCTTGGCATCCGGACGCAGCCAAGGCAGGGTGCCGTTTTTACGCAGTTCGGCCTGTTTCTGTACCAGACGATGGGCAAAGCAAATCGGTGCTGGCATCAGGGCATCGGTTTCATTGGATGCATAGCCAAACATCAAGCCTTGGTCACCTGCACCCTGATCTTCGGGCTTCTGGCGGTCCACGCCTTGGGCGATGTCGGGAGACTGTTTGCCCAGCATGTTGATCACGGCACAGGTCGACCCGTCAAAACCCAAATCAGAGTGGTTGTAGCCGATGCCATTGACGGTTTCGCGGACGATTTTTTCAAAATCGACATTGGCCGTCGTTGTCACTTCACCTGCCAATACGACGGCGCCTGTTTTTACCAGGGTTTCGCATGCGACACGGGCATGTTTGTCTTCAGTCAGGATGGCATCCAGAATCGCATCACTGATCTGATCTGCCATCTTGTCGGGATGACCTTCACTGACGGATTCAGAGGTAAAAACAGAATATTCGCGCATGAGAATTCCATTGCAAGGAGGTGAACACAATTAGCGCGATATCATAACGTGATTTTGTTGCAGCGGCTAGCACGTGACTGACTAAGCAAATCCGGAAATGGATGAATGAACTTCAGGACAACATGAATGATTTGAGATTTGGGTGTCGAGACTGAATGTCTGGTCAAGAATATGATTTTTGTTCCACGATCACCCCATCTATTGGCTGATCATTGTACCAGTAGTGCAAACTTGGCTGAAATCGGGGGTAGAGAGCTTTACCCCCGATCTGAATTCAAGGACAATAGCACTTTCCTTCTTATCCTTAGCACATTATTGCTGCAGGTGCCCGCCA
>JASLEL010000345.1 GCA_030151145.1 Aquirhabdus sp.
CCCGCTTTCTTTAGGTATTCCAACGCCTCTTGCAGAGATTCAGGCGTATATTGATCTTCTCCGGGTAACGTACCGAGGTCAATTGTTGCGCGTGCCAGCTGGATATATGCAGGTGCAAAGTTTGGATGACTCGCAATGATCGTTTTGAGGTCTGCTTTGACTTCTTCGTCTTTCTTCTTGCCTACATCCGACTGCCCATCGAGGATCCTGCGATCTCGTAAAACAGCCTCAAATGTTTGGGGATCGGCCTGTTGATACTTGATCTCTGTAGGAGATATCCAATAAGCGTAACTCGTCATCGGAAACAACAGAGCCAAGGCAAAGAAAGATAGAATTTTCATTGAAATAAATCCCTTTAACTAGGCGAGCTCACCTATCGAGCTTGAGCTTAGCCCATGGTTATTTTGCATACAACATCAATCGGGGACTTTTTAGGAGTCAATCTAAACACAATGAGCATGACAACCTACATCATGATGCAAAGGCCTGCATCCGAATTTAAGCAAAAGCAATCTGCAACGAAAATCATCAACTGTATGGTCAAATGATGACTTGACAAGTCGCCTAGATTACAGGCAGTTTATTGAAAAGTTGAAGTTTTTATTTGATCATGTCGATCTGGACATGAGGTATGGCTGTGGACTGATGGGCTGTGCGGCTGATATGTATGCTGATCGCTACCGTTTGTCGCTTGTCCTGTCTAAATGCAATACCACCGCAGTCATTCGCGTGTATGCTGGGGATAAAACCGATGAAAGCGCGTGATCCGCAACATGTGTGGTATGGCATTGATCGTGACGGATCTCTGTGGATATAGATGAATGAACAGCAAGGTTCCCGCACGCCGGGTGCAGTATTTTGAGATCAATGAGCAGGGTCATGACTGGGTCGTGGGGGATATACACGGCTGCTACAGCGATTTGCAGCATGAGCTGGATCGGCTGGGTTTTGATGCGACTGTGGACCGACTCTTTAGTGTTGGCGATCTGGTGGATCGGGGACCAGAATCCGAGCAGTGCCTTACTTGGCTTGCCAAGCCTTGGTTTCACGCGATTCGTGGTAATCATGAAGAGATGTTCCTGCATTATTACTGGGGTAATCTACCGGCCCGGCAACTGCAGGATGTTGGTGGACAATGGGCGGTTGAGCTGTATGAGGATGAACTCGGCAGCTATGCACAAGCCTTTGAAAGCTTGCCGTTGGCGATCCAGGTCGAGACGCGGACTGGCTGTGTCGGAATCGTGCATGCGGATAGTCCGCTACCCGCGTGGTCTGATCTGATGTCGCAACTGGAGTCGGCGGCGGGGCAGGAGCTGAGCATGCTGATGAATGGATGTCAGTGGAGCCGTGACCGGATCAGGCATGGCATCACGACGCCAGTCGAAGGCGTGGCCCGCGTGATCGTGGGGCATAATACGGTGTCTGAGCCGGTCATGCTGGGTAATGTTCATTTCATTGACACCGGCGCAGGATTGGGTGGGCATCTCACGGTGATGCAGATCTAAGTGCTCTCGGTGCGCGATTAGATGCGTAAGATGACAAAAGCCCGGGAGGATGATCCACCCGGGCTTTTTGCTTACTGGTTGCAAGGTGCAGATCACTGACTGGTCAAGGTATACACCACGGCACCAGCGAAGACCGCATAGAGTGCACTCACTAGAATCAGCGCTCGCCCGTCGACGGTTTTACGCTGAAACAACAGCCATAGATACACGATGGCCATCGCCGTCAGCACACCGGATAACAGCAGCAGATGATCAAAGTGCCACGGCGTAAAGAATATGCCGAGTGCACTGGGGATGGTGGCCTGAATCATCATGGCACCGGAGATATTGGCCAGCGCCAGACGTTCTTTGCCTTGGCGTACCCAGATCAGCGCATTCATGGTCTCTGGCAGCTCGGTTGCCACAGGGCTTAACAGCAGTGCGACGATATGCGGTGACCAGTGTAGCGCAGTACCGATGGCATCCAACTGGGCGACAAAGGTATGTGATGCGATGGCAATGACCAGCAGGGCAAGTGCTGATTGTAACGCTGCCCAGCCTAGAGTGGGCGCAGGATCATGCGGGCGTAGCTTTAAGGGTTCGAGTTCTTCTTCTTCGGGGGCGGTGTCGCCGTCCTTGATTTCACGCCAGACATACAGGCCATAGGCGATGAGGAACAGCACGCCAAGCCATGGTTTAAAGCTGAAAACGACCAGACCCAGTCCAACTTTGACCACGAACACGGCGAGAAATGCGAGCTGATCGCGGCTGAGGCGTTTATGGTCGACTTTGACTTCGTAAGAATTGCGCGCCAAATGACGACGGTTGAGCAGGAGTGCGATGCCGACGACAGCGTAGGCCAGTGTTGCGAGCGCGAGTGGACCACCCATGGCAGCGCCGACACCGAGGTCTTTTTGTGCGGGATTGTTGCCAATGACGGCCATCAGGGTGACGGCGCTTTCGGGTAGGGCCGTGCCAAAGGCGGCAAGCACAGTACCGACGGCAGATGCACCGAGATTCAGGCGCTGCCCCAGCCATTCGATACCGTTGACGAAGTATTCGCACGCCAGATAGATCGCACCCGCAGACGCGAAGAAGAGTAACAAGGTCAGAAACAAGATGATCCCCAATACCAGCCGGACGAGCAAAAA
>JASLEL010000049.1 GCA_030151145.1 Aquirhabdus sp.
CCTGCACATTGCAGAGGCATCGCATCAATAAACAAAACAACGATGCATAGTCGGATCACAATTCGCTTCTACAGTGGCGCTGTAATACCAAACCAAATAACCACTTAGAGCTTGTCGAGACGCAATCACGGATATCCAGACCACCAAGGTCAGCACATCCGCCTTGCAAGACACGACCGATATATCCCCATGACACAGACTGCCTCATGACGTATCTATCCCTGCCGACCGGGATAGACGCCCCGACCGAATCCCACCTTCGCACTCCAAGAACCAACGCCAATCAGCACTATCGCCCAGACATTGATGGTTTAAGAGCAATTGCCATTCTGCTGGTCGTCGCCTTTCATTACTTCAGTTTTCATGGTGGCTTTGTTGGCGTCGATATTTTCTTTGTCATTTCCGGCTATCTGATCACCGGCATTATGCTGCGGGAGACTGACCGCGGTGACTTTCGCCTGAGTGACTTCTATGCACGGCGCATTCGGCGGATTTTTCCGGCGCTATTCGTGGTATTGCTGTGTGTGGCGGCAGGGGGCTGGTATGTGCTGTTTATGGACGAATACCGTCCGATCGGCATGCAAATCGCAGCGGGGGCCACCTATGTCTCCAATATCCTGTTTTGGCAACAGTCCGGGTATTTTGACAGTGCGTCGACCACCAAACCGCTACTACACTTGTGGTCACTGGCAATCGAGGAGCAGTTTTACCTCCTCTGGCCCGGGCTCTTGTTGCTCGCCCGCAGCCGGCATCGGGCGCAACTGATCATCATGGCAACCGTCACGCTCGTCTCGTTTGTCCTCAATATCTATGAAGTCCGGCACTACACCGCCACCGCATTTTATTTACCCGTGACCCGTATCTGGGAGCTGGCTGCGGGAGGCTTGCTGGCGTGGTACGAACTGTACAACACCTTCGATTACGACGGCACCCTGTACGCCAATATCTGCGCGTGGGCTGGGCTGGCGCTGATCATCGGCAGTCTGCTCCTGCACGAGACCATGCCCTTCCCCGGCTGGTGGGCACTGCTGCCGACGCTCGGCGCTGTGTGCGTGATCGCTGCAGGTCAGGGTGCGTGGTTTAACCGGCGGATTTTATCGGCACGCGGCATGGTGTTTATCGGCCTGATCAGCTATCCACTGTACCTGTGGCACTGGCCGCTGATCTCTTTTGCTCACTTACTCATCATGCATATCCCGCGCTCTGTGAATATCAGCCTGATGCTGGTCAGCATCATTCTTGCGGGGCTGACCTACCGTTATCTCGAGCAACCGATACGCCATGTATCGATCAGCAGACATCGTACCGCCATTCTTGTCGGAGGACTGCTCGCAGCGCTGCTCATCGCTGGGCTGGGAGTCCTGATCAGCACAGGCTCTCTGCCACCCCGCTTGGGTCATATCCACTCGATCAGTGTCGTCATCCCCGCCTCATCCAGCGCGTCCGCAGCATCAGTCTATGCCTGCCAAACCCCGGACGGCGACCGTATGCCTGCCGATGTCAGTCTATTCAAAGCATGTGAGAGCATGCCCTATCCGGGACATCCCGTCGCCTATCTGATCGGCGACTCCCATGCGCAAGCCCTATCTGGAGAACTGCATGACTATCTGAACCAACATCAGATCAACCTGCAGTCCTATACCGTCACGGATTGCATGCCATTTGCGCTCAAAGACCGGCGTCAGGCATGTAATACCTATAATCAATATATTCTGGACCGGATTCGCAAAGAAAAGCCCGCACTGGTGATTTTGGCGGCCTATCATCTGATTTATCAGCAGAAGTGGTCCACAGACACCCACTACGGTCATGATGATTATCTGGATTTCTTGACACAGAATACCGCCACCCTCACCCACAATGGCACCACACATGTCCTCGTGATCGGCGAAGTGCCCACATGGGAAAACTCCCTGCCGTGGGTGCTGAACCGCCTATTTCTGGCCCATGAACGTACCATTCCCAAACGCACGCTTGAGGGCGTCATCCCTGACTCACTGTCGATAGATCGGCAAATGCGGCAACTGCCCTGGACACCCGCCGTCAGTTATCTCTCGCTCAAGGACACGCTGTGTAATGATCAAGGCTGTATGACCACGGTCGGCAATCGCCTGCCGAGCGATCTGACCGTCTTTGATTATGGTCACTTAAGCCAGTCGGGCGCGCGCTATGTGATTCATCAGACCATCGGCCCCCGGATCTTGCAGCAGGTCGGCCACTGATCCCATAAAAACAGTAGGAGGCGATTAAATCGCCCCCTACTGTTTCACATCTCTTTTAAACGCAGCAGTGTCAGTCTGTCAGCGCTTCTTGATCTGACCATCATCCAGCATCTGCTGGAAATGCTCGCACAGTGCGACACCCACATCACGATACTGGATGCCCAAGCCCTCACGACTGCGGCGATTGTCAAAAGCTATCGGATAACCGACGTTCTTGGCGACAAACTCACGGGTAAAGCCAAACAGCGGCGCCATGGTCCAGAACGCTGCTTTGGGCGCAGGCAAACGCGGGAAAGGATATTTCCAGCCAAATTTAGCCTTCAGGATTGCGCCCATCTGCAAGAGATTGAGGCTGTCGGCATTCAAGAGATAGCGGCCATTGGCACTCGGCGTATAGCCTGCACGGATATGCGCATCCGCCACGTCACGCACATCGACCAGACCCGTCCACAGCATCGGCGCGCCAAACAGCATGGTGCCATCGCCAAACTGCTTGAGCGTGCTGATACTGCCCGAGATGCTCTGCGTGGTCAGTGCGGGTCCGACCACTAGACCGGGATTGATACACACCAGATCCCAGCGGTTCGAAGTTGCCTGCTCGGCTTGCAGTTTCCACGCTTCACGCTCGGCGACCACTTTGGAGTACGGATAGGGCTGATGATCGACGCTGCTGGTGGTATTCCAGAGGGTCTCGTCAAAAATGCCACCCGGTGCTTGTTTGCTTTCAACCGCATCACCATAGACCGACACCACGCTGGACGTCAGTACCACCCGCTTGACGGAAGGTGTGCGCTCAACCGAGCCCAGCACATTGCGTGTGCCTTCCAGCGCAGGCTTGACCAGTGCCTCGTAGGCATCCGTGTAGCCCGTAATGATAAAGGGAGATGCGGTATGGATGACCAGCTCACACCCCTGCATGGCGGTATCAAAAGCACCCGGCACATTGAGGTCGGCTTTAAACAGCTTAAGCGTGCCCGGACTTTGCTCGGCGATCTTCTGCAGGTGCAGCACACTGGCTGCCTTGTTGGGATCACGCACTGTGGCATGTACGGTATGCCCAGCTTCAAGCAAACCTTTGACGATCCAGCCGGCGACATAGCCGCTAGCCCCCGTCACCAGTACCGGCGCTGCCGGATCAATCACGCGCTCTGTAGTCATGTACCGCTCCTGATCAAGAAAGATAAAAGAAATGTCTTTGTTATCCACAACTCAACTCTAGCGGTACGATCACCTTAAAAGCATTGACCGGCCAACCGCGTCACATACGTCCGAATATCCACAGGCCACGCCGCGATACAGGCCATAAACGTCTCCTGATCGGTCGCATACAGTGCCCGCAAAGCGCCCTCATAGCCGGGAATATCCCCCGCCAGCGCCGTCATCACACGATAGGTGGCCTCCTGTGCCTGACGCTTGCCATCGGCACGCTCATGCGTCTTGCGCGCCTCTTCGACCAGCTTGCGCAGCGCCACCGACGCCCCGCCCGGCTGGCGACCCAGCCACTCCCAGTGCCGGGGCAGCAGCGTCACCTCACGCGCGACCACGCCCAACTTGGGCCGCCCGGCACGACGCGGCGCATCTTCCTCGATATCCAAGGGCGCTTCGGCCACATCGGCTGCCGCAGGCACCTCAAACCAATTTAGGTCGGTCTGGATGCCCGTCACATCGTCAAATGCCAGGATCGGCGCACCAGCATCGATCCGCAAGCGCGCCTGTACGGCTGTCGCAATATCAGCGAATGCACCTGCAGCCAAGATCTGTTGTTGTTCAAACACGGTGTAACGTGGCGTCACCGCAATGTCTAATGTCATGTTCATGCACTCCTGTATTCATGCTCACACAGTCATGCGTTATTTTACCCGGATTAAATTAAATAGCAATATTATCCGGGTAAATTATTTTTTATTTAAATCAGCTCAGGCCATATAGGCTTTGACCATCTCCAGTGAATGCGCATACAGCGTATCGCCCAAGCGGTCATTCTTGGCCTTGGAGGACTGCCACGCAGGCATATGCGCACTGACATAGTCGCCACTCCGGCCAGCCCATGCCTCATCCAGCGCCATCTCACTGATCAGCTTGGCTGGACGATCCGTGGCGATCAGAAAGGGCTTCATCACGGCATATTGATACTTCGGCAGATCACGGTAGATCTCCGAGTCCACCCCGCCCGGATGCAGTGCATTGCTGGTCACTTTGCTGCCTTGCGCTTTCAGACGCCGCGCCAATGCTTTACTAAAGAGCAAATTACCCAGCTTGGACTGACCGTAGGCACCCACCGCATTGTAAAAACCCGTTGTTTTGCGGAAGCTGTCGGGATTCATCCGGCCCAGCCAATGCATGATTGAAGCCAGATTGATGATCCGACCCGCCGCCGCCTGCTCAAGGCTGGGCAGGAGCAACTGGGTCAAAAGGAACGGTCCCAGATAATTCACACCGAACTGCTGCTCATAGCCATCTGCCGTCGCATGCAGCTCTTCGCCAAAAATCCCGGCATTGTTGATCAGTACATCAATAGTGCCATAGCGCTGCTTGATCTCTGCGGCAGCCGCTTTGACACTGGTCAGACTATTCAGGTCCAGCGTCACGAGATCGACCGTCCCTACTCCGCCCAGTGCCTTAAGCCTGGCCTGCGCAGCCTCGGCCTTGACCGGATTACGGCAAGCCAGTACCACATCAGCACCAGCCATCACCAATCGCTCTGCAGTCGCATAGCCAATGCCCGTATTGGCTCCGGTAATGACGATACGTTTAGACATGATGGCCCCCTATGAGATGTTTTAAATGAAATGCGTGCAATGACAAGGTGAATGCACCCATCTTAATTAGACAATGTTAATTGTCAATATTATTTTTTCAAGATTCATCTCAAACCGTTGCGGACTGATGAATTTTCGTATGGTTAACCGGCCAGCCTTGCAGCCCACCGGTATGGATCGCCAATATTCGCGTGCCTGCCGCAAAGTACCCGCCAACAATCAGATCCATCAGCCCAAACAGCATCTTGCCGCCATAAATCGGCTCCAGCGGCACGCCGGTATCCTGCGTAAACGCATCGATAAAAGACAACAGTGACTCAGTCACCTGCCCATAACCCCCACAGTGATAACCGCCAATCAACTGCCAATGATCCCGATCCACTTCCAGCGTGATCCACTGCCGGATCGCGTCTATCAGCGACGCATCCCGCACGGCAGGAAAGCCCAGTATCCGCTGATGCGCTGCCGCTGTATTGATTAATCCTGCAAGCGTGCCACCCGTCCCCACTGCACAGGCAATGACATCAAAATCACGCGTATCATCATTCAAAATCTCTGTACAGCCCTGTACCGCCAAGGCATTTGTACCGCCCTCAGGCAAGAGATAAAAGTCGCCAAAGCGCCGCCTGAGGTCAGCCAGAAAGTCATCCTGCGCCTTGCGCCGATAGTCACTGCGCGAGACGAAGTGTAGCTGCATGCCATGGCTTTCGGCCTGTGCCAGTGTCGGATTGCGCGGCTGATCCGCCAACTCATCCCCGCGAATGATCCCGATAGTCGAGAGTCCAAATACCGCACCCGCCGCCGCGACCGCTGCGATATGGTTGGAGTACGCTCCACCAAAAGTCAGCAAGGTCCGCTGCCCCGCCTCGCGTGCCGCCAGCAGATTGTATTTGAGTTTGCGGAATTTATTACCGGAGATGGTTGGATGCAGCAGGTCTTCACGCAGGAAGGCCAGCGTTACGCCCTGCGCACGCAGGATCGGCAGATTGACTGGTTGTACTGTGCTTAGACGCGCCTCAAACTCGACATCCAAATCCATTGAATCCTTACCACCTTTTAATTAAAGAGCGCTTTTTCACAGGGACGTGGTGATTGGAGCTGTCCCTTGCGTCGCGGTGAAGCAATGCTTCACTGATCGCGCCTCAGGATGGCGAGTTCTCCAATCACAAGGGGTTTTGCTCACTTTTGCCCAGTCAAAAGTGAGGCCCGCGGCAGGCGACTCCCATTCACCCTATCAGCAACAATGAAATCACACACCAAATAAAAAGGACCGGCAAGCCAGTCCTTATTGATATCTGATGCTAATCAGACCTCTTTATACAACTGACTACCCTGCTCATGATAAACCTCAGACATCTCTTTCATGCCTGCAGCCACCGCATCCTTCTCACTCAAACCCTGCGCCGCCGCATAGTCACGCACATTCTGCGTGATCTTCATCGAGCAGAACTTCGGACCGCACATCGAGCAGAAATGCGCCGATTTATGCGCGTCTTTCGGCAGGGTCTCGTCGTGGTATTCACGCGCAGTATCGGGGTCAAGCGCGAGGTTAAACTGATCTTCCCAGCGGAACTCAAAGCGCGCCTTGGACAGCGCATTGTCACGCACTTGTGCGCCCGGATGGCCTTTCGCAAGGTCCGCCGCATGAGCCGCAATCTTGTAAGTGATGATACCGTCTTTGACGTCTTTCTTGTTGGGCAGACCCAAATGCTCTTTCGGCGTCACATAGCACAGCATCGCCGTACCATACCAACCGATCATAGCCGCACCGATGGCACTGGTGATATGGTCATAGCCCGGTGCGATGTCAGTGGTCAGCGGCCCAAGGGTATAGAACGGCGCTTCGCCGCACACCTCAAGCTGCAGATCCATGTTTTCCTTGATCATGTGCATCGGCACATGGCCCGGACCTTCGATCATCACCTGTACGTCGTGTTTCCACGCGATCTGGGTCAGTTCACCCAAGGTACGCAGCTCACCGAACTGCGCTTCGTCGTTGGCATCCTGAATACAGCCGGGACGCAGACCATCACCAAGGCTAAAGGACACGTCATACGCCTTCATGATCTCGCAGATTTCCTCAAAGTGCGTATAGAGGAAATTCTCGCGGTGATGCGACAGGCACCACTTGGCCATGATGGA
>JASLEL010000439.1 GCA_030151145.1 Aquirhabdus sp.
CCCTCTACCGCATCAGCCACAGCGATCCCAACCATCAAACTCCTGATCCAGGGACAATGGGTCGAATCCAAGACGCTTGAGTGGCGCGAGGTCATCAATCCCGCGACACAACAGGTACTGGCGCACGTGCCCTTTGCCACCCCGGATGAAGTGAACGCTGCCATTGCCGGTGCCAAAGCGGCCTTTGCCAGCTGGCGCAAGACGCCTATCGGCACCCGTGCACGGATCTTTCTGAAATACCAGCAGCTCATCCGCGAGCATCTGCCGGAGTTGGCAGCCATTCTCACCGCCGAGCAAGGCAAGACACTGGCCGATGCCGAGGGTGACGTCTTTCGCGGACTGGAAGTCGTTGAACATGCCGCATCCATCGGTAATCTACAGCTCGGCGAGCTCGCCAATCAGGTCGCAAGCGGTGTAGACACCTATACCCTGCTACAACCCTTGGGTGTCTGCGCCGGGATTACGCCGTTTAACTTCCCGGCCATGATCCCGCTGTGGATGTTCCCCATGGCAATCGCAACCGGCAATACTTTTATTCTCAAACCCTCCGAGCAGGACCCGATGGTCACAACCCGTCTGGTCGAGCTGGCACTGGAGGCCGGTATTCCACCAGGTGTGCTGAATGTCGTCCATGGCGGCGAAGACGTCGTCAATGCCATCTGTGATCATCCCGACATCCGTGCCATCTCCTTCGTCGGCTCAACCCGGGTCGGCACGCATGTGTACAACCGTGCCAGCCTGAATGGCAAACGCGTACAGTGCATGATGGGCGCCAAAAACCACGCCATCGTGCTGCCGGATGCGCACAAAGAACAGACGCTCAATCAATTGGTCGGCGCGGCCTTTGGTGCCGCAGGCCAGCGTTGTATGGCACTGTCTGTCGTGGTGCTGGTCGGTTCAGCCCATGACTGGCTAGGCGCACTTGCCACCAAAGCGCAGACGCTCAAGGTCAATGCTGGTCATGAAGCAGGCACCGACGTCGGACCTGTAATCTCGTGTACGGCGCTTGAACGCGTACAGGGCCTGATCGAGCAAGGAATCAAAGAGGGCGCGACACTACTGCTGGATGGCCGCAAGCCTGACGTGCCTCACTACCCGCAAGGCAACTTTGTCGGACCGACAATCTTTGCCGATGTTACAGCGGATATGACGATCTACCAGCAAGAGATCTTTGGACCTGTGCTATGCGTCATGCACGCGCAGACACTGGACGAGGCCATCGCCATCATCAATGCCAACCCTAACGGCAACGGCACGGCGATCTTTACCCAGTCGGGCGCTGCCGCGCATAAATTTCAGGAAGAGATCGATGTCGGGCAGGTCGGGATTAATGTGCCGATTCCGGTGCCGGTGCCGCTGTTCTCATTCTCAGGCTCGCGTGCCTCCAAGCTCGGTGATCTGGGTCCCTATGGCAAGCAGGTGGTTGCCTTCTACACCCAGACCAAGACCGTGACCGCACGCTGGTTTGACGATGCCGCCACGACCGGTGTGAACACCACCATTACCCTGAAATAACGGACAGGATGCCAGCCATGACCACTTCAGCAACGACTGCATCACCTACAAAAATCGGTTTTATCGGACTTGGCAACATGGGCGCACCGATGGCGCGCAATCTGCTCAAAGCAGGCCACAGCATCGTGGTCTACGATGTCAGCCAGATAGCCGTCGAATCGCTCGTGCAGGCCGGTGCGACCGCAGCGCACACCATCCCCGAACTTGCTCAGTCTGGGGTGAACATCATCATCACCATGCTGCCAGCGTCAACGCATGTCCGTAAGGTGTATCTCGGTGAGCAAGGATTACTGGCGCATGTCACATCCGATGTCGTCCTGATCGACTCCTCCACCATCGATCCGCACACGGCACGTGAGGTCGAAGCACAAGCACTAGCGCAAGGCAATCTCATGGTAGATGCCCCTGTGTCAGGCGGCACTGCAGGCGCCGAAGCCGGTACGCTGACCTTCATGGTCGGCTGTGAGGCGACAGCCTTTACTCGCGTGCAGCCGATACTGGCTACCATGGGTAAAAATATCGTGCACTGCGGCGCAGCCGGTAATGGTCAGGTCGCCAAGATCGCCAACAACCTGCTCTTAGGCATCACCATGATCGGTCTATCTGAAGCCATGAACCTCGGCGTGGCACTCGGTATGGACCCACAAGTGCTGACACAGGTGATCAATATGTCCAGTGGTCGCTGCTGGAGCTCGGAAGTGTATCACCCCTATCCCGGCGTACTGCCGAATGTACCGGCCGCACGTGGCTATAGCGGCGGATTTGGCAGTACACTCATGCTCAAGGATCTGGGACTGGCCGCCGAGTCGGCCCGTCAGGCCAAGCAACCCCTGATGATGGGCGCGCTGGCTCAACAGCTCTATCAGCTGTTTAGTCAGTCAGGGCATGGGCAGCTGGACTTTTCCGCGATTATTCAGCTCTACCAGCACCACGAATAATGAGCCGCGCATCAGGGCGATGTGTTCTGAAATCTGGGCACATCGCTTTTTTCATTCATAAGAGACCACACCATTTGATACCGCAGGAATGCCATGAACACCGATTTTGATCTGACATCAGACCAACGCATGATTACCGAGATGGCGCGGACCTTTGCAAGGCAAGAACTCAAGCCCCATGCCGCCGCTTGGGATAGCGCCGGCTGGATACCCGATGCGGTAGTGCAGCACATGGGCGAACTGGGTCTGCTGGGCATGGTGGTCCCAGACGCTTGGGGCGGCTCATATACCGACTATGTCGCCTATGCGCGTGCGGTAGAGGAAATCTCGGCAGGCGACAGCGCGGTCGGCACACTCATGAGCGTGCATAACTCCGTCGGCTGCGGACCGATCCTGCAATACGGCACGCCGGAGCAGCAAGCCGCTTGGCTGCCCGCATTGGCCTCAGGCAACGCCATCGGCTGCTTTTGCCTCACCGAACCACAGGCCGGCTCCGAGGCGCATCAGCTCAAGACCAGTGCCGTGCTGGACGGTGATCATTGGGTATTAAATGGTGCCAAACAGTTCGTCACCAATGGCAAGCGAGCCAAGGTTGCCATCGTCTTTGCCGTCACGGACCCTGATCTGGGCAAGAAAGGCCTGTCTGCCTTTATCGTGCCAACCCA
>JASLEL010000077.1 GCA_030151145.1 Aquirhabdus sp.
CATAAGCAACCTCAATCTGGCTTTAGCAGTCTGCACAGGACTGTTTATGGAGCGCGTTTTCGTATGTTCATTGTGGCTGGTGCACCTGCACTCTCATCCTTCAAACAACGTCAATTATTGTCCCGTTTATCTGCGCATGCGTCGGTAACTGCCGTTGATACACAGTTTTTGTATTTCTTTGACCAGCCCCTAGCAGGCAAGGATCTGACCAGTGCGCTGGGACTGTTGAATGATGGTGCCGAATATGCCGTGACCGTACAGGTATCAGGCAGTGTGCAAGTCATCGTCACGCCACGTGTCGGTACAATCTCGCCATGGTCGTCCAAGGCCACCGATATTTTTACCAACTGCGATGTCAAGGTACATCGTCTGGAACGCGGCATCCTGTATACCCTGCATGGGATCAGTGAGGTTACGCCACAGGTACTGGCGACACTGCATGACCGCATGACGGAGAGCGTATTCTCGTCGGTTGACGATGTGTCACGTCTGTTTCAGGAGACCGAGCCTAAAGCCTTCCACAGTATCGATATCTTGGCCCATGGCCGCGATGCGCTGATCAAGGCCAACCGCGAGTTTGGCTTTGCGCTGTCGATTGACGAGATCGATTATCTGACGGATGCCTTTACCCGTCTGAACCGTAATCCCAACGACATCGAACTGATGATGTTTGCGCAGGCCAACTCTGAGCACTGCCGCCATAAGATTTTTAATGCCGAATGGACCATCGATGGTACTAAGCAGCCGCTGTCGCTGTTCCAGATGATCAAGAATACCTACAAGGTCGCGCCTGAAAACGTGCTGTCGGCCTATAAAGACAACGCCTCGGTGATCGTCGGTGCCTCGGCAGCACGTTTCTACCCGCAAGGCAAACAGCACAAATACGGCTATAGCAATCAGGCCGTACACATGCTGATGAAAGTCGAAACCCATAACCACCCCACGGCAATTGCACCCTTTGCCGGTGCGGCAACCGGTGCCGGTGGTGAGATCCGCGACGAAGGTGCGACCGGTCGTGGCGGTAAGCCCAAAGCCGGCCTTGCGGGCTTTACCGTATCGAACCTCAATCTGCCTGATGCGCGTGAGCCATGGGAAGATCCGGTTGGTCAAGAGTATGGCAAGCCTTCGCGCATGGTCTCGCCACTGCAGATCATGACCGATGGCCCGCTGGGTGCTGCTGCGTTTAACAATGAATTCGGTCGTCCGAATCTGTGTGGTTATTTCCGTAGCTTTGAGCTGAATGTCAACGGCGCCGTGCGCGGCTTCCACAAGCCCATCATGCTGGCTGGAGGCTACGGTAATATCCGCCCAGATCATGTCGAGAAACTGCCGATTCAGCAGGGTGATCTCTTGATCGTGCTCGGTGGTCCGGCACTCTTGATCGGCCTTGGCGGTGGTGCTGCATCTAGTGTTGACAGCGGTACCATGGGTGAACAGCTCGACTTCGCGTCCGTACAGCGTGATAACGCCGAGATGGAGCGTCGCTGTCAGGAAGTCATCGACGCCTGCTGGGGCTTGGAAGAGTCCAACCCAATCGTC
Source organism: Aquirhabdus sp. (assembly GCA_030151145.1). Classification (GTDB taxonomy): domain Bacteria; phylum Pseudomonadota; class Gammaproteobacteria; order Pseudomonadales; family Moraxellaceae; genus Aquirhabdus. Next base: position 1,540 of record JASLEL010000077.1, read on the forward strand.
TCGATTCACGATGTCGGTGCGGGCGGTCTGTCCAATGCCATGCCGGAGCTGGTCAATGATCACAAGCTCGGTGCGGTGCTGAATTTGCGCAAGATCCCGTCACTTGAATCCGGCATGTCGCCGATGGAAATCTGGTCCAACGAAGCACAAGAACGCTATGTGCTGGCGATTCGTCCGGATTCCTTGAAACTGTTTGAAAGCCTCTGTGGTCGTGAGCGTTGCCCATTTGCCGTGCTCGGTATGGCGACCAGCGTGCGTCAACTGACCGTGAGCGACCCGCACTTTGAGAATCTGCCCGTTGATCTGCCGATGCAGGTCATGCTGGGCGGTGCACCCAAGATGCAGCGCGAGTTTGCAAGCATCGAGCGTAAAGGTACTGCGTTTGATGCATCCAAAGTTGACCTAGAGGACGCCATTTACCGCGTCCTGCGTCACCCGACGGTCGCCAGCAAGTCCTTCCTGATCACCATCGGCGACCGCTCGATCACCGGCTTTGTTGCGCGTGACCAGATGGTCGGTCGCTGGCAGGTGCCGGTTGCTGACTGTGCGGTGACTGTGACTGGTCATCAAAGCACGACCGGTGAAGTCATGAGTATGGGTGAGCGCCCACCAGTTGCGCTGTTGAATCCTGCTGCATCAGCGCGTCTGTGTGTGGCCGAGGCGATTACCAATCTGGCATCCACGCCGATTGAGCAGCTCAGTGACATCAAGCTCTCCGCTAACTGGATGGCCGCTGCCGGTCAGCCCGGCGAAGATCAGGCGCTGTTTGATGCCGTGCGTACCGTGGGTATGGAGCTGTGTCCGGCGCTGGAGATCGCGATCCCTGTGGGTAAAGACTCGCTGTCCATGCGCACCACATGGCAGGACCATGCGGCCGATGGCAGTGTGATCGACAAATCCGTCACCTCGCCGATGTCGCTCAACATCACGGCCTTTGCACCTGTACTGGACGTGCGTCAGCATGTGACGCCAGAGTTGCAGCGTGTTGATGAGTCGATCCTCGTGCGCATTGATCTGTCACGCGGTCAGTATCGTCTCGGCGCGTCGGTGCTGGCGTTGGTCTACAGTCATATCGGTGAGGTGCCTGCCGATCTCGACAGCAGTGATGATCTGAAAGCCTATTTCAGCCTGATCCAGACTTGGGTCAAGCAGGGTCGCCTCTTGGCCTATCATGATATTTCTGATGGTGGTTTGCTTGCGACTGTATCCGAGATGATGTTTGCCAGCCGTCTGGGTGTCGATCTGACACTGTCCGGCGATGTGATCCCGGCGCTCTTTGCTGAAGAGATCGGTGCTGTGGTTCAGGTACGCCGTAGTGATTGGGATGCCATGCAGGCCGAGGTGAACGCGAGTGGTATTGCCGATGCCATTAGCATCGTCGGTACCGTCAATACCAGTGATACCCTGTCGGTGGCCGGTTTGTCCTTGTCGCGTACCAGCCTGCAAGAGGCATGGGCCAAGGTCAGTCATCAGATCCAGCGGCAGCGTGACAACAGCGACTGTGCCGATCAGGAGTTTGCCCTGATTGCAGATACAGGCCATCAAGGTCTGATCGCCAAAGCCACCTTTGACCTCAACGAGCCGATCGAAGCGCCTTATCTGAATCTCAGCCAGCCCAAAGTCGCCATCCTGCGTGAGCAGGGCGTGAATGGTCAGATCGAGATGGCTGCTGCGTTTGATCGTGTCGGCTTTGCCACCTATGACGTGCACATGAGTGACTTGTTGGCTGGTCGTGTGCATCTGGATGATTTCCAAGGTCTGGTAGCCTGTGGCGGTTTCAGCTATGGCGACGTCTTGGGGGCGGGCGGCGGCTGGGCCAAGTCGGTGCTGTATCACGACAAGCTGCGTGACCAGTTCGAGAATTTCTTCCATCGTAGCGAGACCTTCACGCTGGGTGTGTGTAACGGCTGTCAGATGGTGTCTCAACTGAAGGATCTGATCCCGAAGGCCGAGCTATTCCCACGTTTCCGCCGTAACCAGAGTGAGTCCTTTGAAGCCCGCGTGGTTAACGTCAAAGTCGAGAAGTCACGTTCGATCTTCCTGCAGGGCATGGCAGGTTCGGTATTGCCGATTGCTATCGCACATGGTGAAGGTCGTGCTGATGCCAGCCCAGAGCTCTTGGCGAGCTTATCCGCCAGCGATCAGGTGATCCTGCGCTATGTAGACAGTACCGGTGCGCCGACCCAAGTCTATCCGATGAACCCGAATGGCTCACCCGATGCCATCAGTGGTGTGACGTCCGGTGACGGTCGCGTGACCTTGCTGATGCCGCATCCAGAACGTAATTTCCGTGCGCTGCAGCACAGCTGGAAGCCTGAGAGCTGGACCGAAGACGGTGCCTGGCTGCGTATTTTCCGCAACGCGCGCGTATTTGTTGGCTAATCATGGCAGTACGTCTGGGAGTGGATCGGGATGTATAAGCTCACCTTCTACGTCCCGGACAGTCATCTAGATACCGTCAAGACAGCCATCTTTGCGGCGGGTGCCGGGCAGATTGGAGATTATGATTCTTGCTGCTGGCAAGTGTTAGGACAAGGTCAATTTCGTCCCTTAGCAGGTGCCAATCCCTTTATCGGACAGGCAGGTCAGGTTGAGGTGGTGGATGAATGGCGTGTCGAGGCGGTGGTTGCTGCCGATGCCATTCATACGGTGGTACGCGCACTCAAAGCCAGCCATCCCTATGAAACACCCGCCTATGATGTGATGAAGCTCGAAGCGTTCTGACATCTAGCGCTATTAAAACATAGCAACGTTAAAAAGCCCCGGTAGATCCGGGGCTTTTCATTTTGGATGATTCAGGTCGTTAGTCAAACTGGCGGAAGTCAGGTTTACGCTTTTCTTTGAAAGCCGCGATCGCCTCGTGCATGGCGGGTGTACCCATGCGAGCGACAAAGTGCTCGGCTTCCTGATTAATCGCAGTAACCACGGATGAGGTATTGCCGCGCAGCAGGGCTTTGGTGGTTTTGACCGTCTCACGCGGCAGCGCCGACAGACGCAGCGCACGCTGATAGGCGTGTGCATAGACATCATCCGCCACGATCTGATTGACCAGTCCTGCCTGCAGCGCTGTCTCGGCGTTAAACAGATCGGCCAAGAGCAGCAACTCTGCAGCTTTAAGGTACCCGGCACGCTGTGGCAGCAACAAGGTTGATCCACCTTCGGGCGTGAGTCCGAGCGTCAGGAAGGGCATCTGAAAACGCGTTGCCGGATCGGCATAGACCAGATCCGCATGCAGGAGCAGCGTCGTCCCAATACCAATCGCGACACCTTTGACTGCAATGACCAGCGGCTTGCTTAAGATCGCGGCAGCGCGCAGGACTCGAAAGGGCGGGGCGTCTGTGCTCGACGCTGGGGAATTCACAAAGTCATTCAAATCATTGCCCGCGCTAAAATCATCTTCGCCGCGCAGCAAAACGACACGCACGGCATCATCCTGATCAGCCTCTAGCAGTGCATTTTCCAGTGCGAGATAAAATTCGCCAAACAGGGCGTTTTTACGCTCTGGGCGATTGAGGCTCAGTGTCAGAATACCGTGCTCGTCGAGATGTGCGTTCAGATTAGGGTGAGGTGTCGTGATACAAGTCAGCGGCATGGCAGAATCCTGGTCAGTAGTGTGATATGAATGATGAAAGATGGCGTTGATGTTCAATCAGGACTGGTGGTCTGTAAAGCAAAAAAACTGGCTAAGCAGTCATTCATCATGAAGATAAAAAAAAAGCCCACGCGAGGGCATGGGCTTGTTCGTGAGCAGGATTACCAGATCGAGGCTTTATCTGCCTTAATCGCATTAATCATATCGGGAACACGCGGATCATCTGGAACCAGATGCTGGTAGCTGGTAATCGAGGCCAGAGCCTTGGGTCTTTTTTCCAGAGACAGATAAGCATTGGCGAGTGACAGATACGCTTCGGCGTAACCACCTTTAGCGGCTTTGTTCAGGTAACCCATGCCTTCGGCCATACCGCCACCTTCAGACAGCAGCACGCCATACCAGAAGTTGGTTTCAGGATCGGTGGGCTTGAGCTTCAGCGCTTCACGAATATCGTCGTTGGCATGCGTGGTGGTGTTGTCACCAACGTCCAGATTACGCGCCATGCAGTTGGCTTTGAAGGCTTGCAGTAGCTGGGCATGGGTTGCGCCGCGCTGTGCCGCCGCCGCATTGACGGTCGGGAGGATATCTTTGATGTCAGCTTCCGCTGCGCGACGGGACGGTTTGTCTTCAAAATGTGGCGGGTAGTGGCGTGCATATTTGGACAGAAGATTCAAACGGGCATCAATGTCAGCCTTGTCGATGGTCTTGAGCTGTGCTGTATAGGGGTCATCGGGTATGGGCGCAGGTGGTACCAGCAGTGTGCGGTTGTATTCCGACGCCAGAGGAGTTGGATTAACCGGTACTGGCGGTGGTGT
>JASLEL010000082.1 GCA_030151145.1 Aquirhabdus sp.
CAGATCGATCTGGATAGTCTGCTGATTCCGATTCGCGCCAATCATTCTCCTGCGCGTTCCCAGCTTGATCTACTGACACCACCTGCGAATGGCTGGTGTCTGGCATTGCCGTATTTAAGACCTGCCGAAATTACTGCAACCGGCCTTGGCGAAGGCGATGTGATGACGGCAACCCGACATGTTTATGAGGATCTGATTAGCCGTGCGTTGGTACGCGCAGACGGTCAGCCTGTGATCGTGATGACGCATGCTCACCTCATGGGCGGACAGATGACGGAGGATTCGGAGCGCAATATTGTGATTGGCACAGTGGAGGCACTCTCGGCGGATCTTTTTCCGGCTGGCGTGGTTTATGTTGCTCTGGGGCATCTGCATCGGCCACAGCAAGTCGGCAGTACGCATATTCGCTATAGCGGCGCGCCGATTCCGCTGTCGTTTAGCGAGCAGCATTATCCGCATCAGATCCTGCATATCAGTATGACCACAGATGAACCGCTGCAGATTGAGCCACTGGTCGTGCCGAGGCGAGTGGGCGTGCTGCGTGTGAGCGGCGAGCTGAGTGAGGTGTTGGGGCAGCTAAGGGCGCTGGACTTACCCACTGTTGCGCTTGAGGTACAGCCATTTCTGGAGGTAACGGTATATCCTGATCAAGGCCCACTGCCACCTGATCTGCGCCATCAGATTGAGGCCGCTTTGCCCGTGGATGCCGTCAGGTTGTTGCGCGTGCGCAAGGGAATGCGGTCGATCCGCAAGGCGGATGACGAGGCGCATACTGGAGTGATCGAAGAACAAACGCCAGAGTCACTGTACCGCAAATTATGGTCTGCTCAAGGACATGTGGACGATCCGGAGGTCTTTGCGGATTTCGCGCGGCTGGTTGATGAATTGATGCAGCAGGAGATGCCGGAGGGGTGAATATGTGTATCGGGAAGGTGTTGCTTGGTGATGCACATGACCTTGTATTGGCGCAGGGATTGATATTGTCATGAAGATTCTGGCTTTAAAACTCTCCAATCTCGCATCGCTCGCTGGTGAGCATGTGCTGGATTATCGGACGGAGCCACTTGCCAGTGCCGGGCTGATGGCGATCACGGGACCGACAGGGGCGGGTAAAAGCACCATTCTGGATGCCATCTGTCTCGCTTTATATGGTCAGGTACCGCGACTGCGTATTGCTGGTAAAGGGCTGGATGGTAAGGTATCGGAGGGATCACAGGAGCTGGCGATGGACGATGCCCGTACGCTGCTACGGCGGGGTACGGATAGCGGCTATGCGATCCTGGAGTTTGAAGGACAGGATGGGCGGGTCTATGAAGCGAGCTGGCTGGTGCGCCGTAAACGGGGCAAGAGCCGAGAGCTCACCGTTGAACGCGCATTGACGGAAGTCTTAAGCCGTCAGGTCATTGCCAGTCGCGTGACTGAGTTTAATGAGCAGATCGGTCGTCTCGTGGGCTTGTCTTTTGATCAGTTTACCCGTGCAGTCATGCTGGCACAGTCGGAGTTCGGCGCGTTTCTCAAGGCGACGGATGAAGAGCGTGCTCAACTCTTGGAAAAATTACTGGCGACAGATATTTATCGTCGTTTAAGCGTCTTTGCCTTTGAAAAACGCAAACAGTTGGAGAGCCAGTATCAGGACGTGCAGGCCCAGATAGGGGATTGGCAGCCGCTTGTAGAGACAGAGCGAGTGGCGCTTGAGTCCAACATGGCTGCACTGTCAGCTGAGAAAGCTCAGTCTGAAGCCAGCCGACGTGACTTAAGTGCGATGCAGAATTGGTGCGTGATGCGTGATCGGCTGCAACAGCAGTGTGATCAGAGTCTGCAGAGCCTGCAGATGGCGCGTGATGCGTGGTCGTCTCTTGAGCCTTTGCGCGAAGAAGCTCAGCAATTACAAGCATTCCAGCTGATACGACCCCGGATCCAGCAGCAGACTGCGCTACAACAACGGCAAGTCAGTCTGGCGGCGCAGGTGACGACAGGACAACAGACGTTAGAGGCTCTACAAGCGCAGATTACAGACAGTGAACGCCTACAACTGGATGCTGATCAGCGCTATCAGGCCACCAAAGCTCTAGAGCAATCTGCGCGGGCAGCCATCACGGAAGCGAGTCGGCTCGAACATGAGGTCACTCGTCTGGCGGAGGAGCAAACTCAGACACATCTCATGCGACAGCAGGCCACGATACTGCTTGCAGATGTGACGCAGGCATTGGATACGCATCAACAGCGACGCTCAACGGTGAAGTCTGAGCGAGATGCGATTGGGCTGCAGTTGGAGATGACAGCGGAGGTTGTCGGACTGGATGAGCGCTGGCCGCTCTATCGCTCGCGTATGCAAGATGCAGTACAGTTGATGGCGAACGGGCTGGTACTGGATAGCCGTATCACGGCGCACAGGGCTGAGCTGACACAGATCGCGCAAGTGGTCCAGCATGCATATGAGGCCAGTCAGGTGCAGCTATCGCGCTATGGTACTTTGGCAGCACAGCAGGGAGAGATTCAGCGCTGTCGACAGCAGAAAGACAATGCTCGCCAGTATGACAGTGCTCTACGTGATCTGATGCAGCAGTATCAACGCTATAGTCATACTCGCGGAGAGATGCTGGGCGCGCACGACAAGCTCAATACGGCACAGAAGAAACATGAGATGTTGTCGATATCTCATCAAACCTTGCAGACTCAGGCTCAACGGGCTGAAATCGAATGGACCACTGTGCAGCAGTTGCTCGCACAGCAGCGCCTGCTGCGTTCAGCCAGCGTTACCGAATTGCGTGAACAGTTGACGCCTGAACACCCTTGTCCCGTCTGTGGCAGTACTGAGCACCCCTTTGCGATTGCAGCACACATGGTCGAGGCACTGGCCAAACAGGATGACGTACAGGAAGCTGAAGCCAAACAGAAGTTCACCGCACTACAAAACGAAGAGCGCCGCACGCAGGTGGAGTTGCAGCATTTGACAGAAGTCCTGCAAGAGCTGCAGGTCCAACTTGAAGCGCTCAAAAATCAGGAAAAACTGCACAAACAAACATTGCTCGCGTTACCTCAGGCATCCCAACTGCGAGCAGTGGCCGACGATGAGCGAATGGATTGGCTGACACAGCAGTTGAGTACCAATCAGCAGGAAGAGCAGCGCTTGACGCTTGTGCTTGAGCAGTTGGAGCAGGTCGAGCGCTCAACACGAACGCTTGATGAGCAATTCACCCAGCATCAGTATCGTCATCAGCAACTGCTACAGGGGCAGGGTAGTCTGGATGAGCAACGGGCGCATTTAAGGACACAGCAGGAAGAGGCTGAGCGGACGTTCACGACGGTATTGCCCGCAGCATGGTTGTCCGATTGGCGGACCGATCCTCAGGAGATGCTAGCACGTTTAACTGCAGTGATGGCACAGCGCGCAGCACTGCATGGTCAGTATCAGGTGCTAGAGAGTGAGTTACGAGACCTCATTCAGCAGGATGCGCTGCTACAGGTCCAACGTACACAGCATGCCGCTCAGGTTCAGGAACTGTCGCAGACGCATGAGCGCCTGACTGCCGCGTGGCAATTGAGCAATGCCCAATTGCGTAGCCAATTGGTACAGGCTGGGCAGAGTTTGGGGCAGGAGATCACCGCGGTCAGCCAATGGCAGGCGCAATTAAATCATCTACTCCAGTCATCTGAGCAGCAGAGTCGGCAGGCTCAGGCAGCGTATCAGCAATTACAGCAGCGCGCAGAGACAGTCAGGGCGACATTGGCTGCGCAGTTGCAGCAGCAAACGGAGTCCGCACGTGACCTTGCAGAGTTGACAGAGCGAATACAGGCATGGCACGAGACGCATGCGATCGCCGATGATATTTTTAAACGACTCGAAGAGACCAGTACACAGCAAGAGGCGTTGATCCGGCAACAGATTAACACCGCGCAGGAGACCATGACACAGGCAGACAGTCAGTGGTCAGTATATGCCCAACAATTGGCGACACATCAGCAGCATGTGCCAGTCTGGTCGGCAGCCAGTGGACGTCAGGCTGAGGAGGCATGGCCTGCTGACAGCGATCTTGCGCCGCTTTTGCTGGAGGTCGAGTCTCAGCTACAGGTCACACAGGAAGCATGGGTGTCTTTACGTGTGCGCTTGCAGCAGGATGATGAGCGCAGACAGCGGAGTACTGCACTGCATACTGAGCTCGAACAACGTCGGGTGGCTTATCTGCGTTTCTGCCGGATGGCTGATCTGATCGCATCCGGTGACGGTAAAAAATTTCAGAAAATGGCGCAGGGGTTCTTTCTTGATCGCCTGCTTGAGGATGCCAATCAGCAACTGGAGCAACTCAGTCGCCGTTATCAGTTGAAGCGGGCCGGGGATTCCTTAAGTCTTTTGGTGATCGATCAGGATATGGGTGATGAAGTGCGCTCAGTGCATAGCCTCTCCGGCGGTGAGTCCTTTCTGGTGTCGCTGGCGCTGGCCTTAGGATTGGCGGCAATGGCCTCGGGACGACTGCGTATTGAGTCACTGTTTATCGATGAAGGCTTTGGTACACTGGACCCCGAATCTTTGCAGACGGTAATGGATGCACTGGACCGTTTACAGGATCAGGGGCGCAAGGTCACGGTGATCACGCATGTGCAGGAGTTGCATGAGCGCATTCCAACGCAGATTCAGGTCCGTAAGCTGGGCCATGGGCAGAGTAGATTGATGGTGGTATAGCTTTCATTTTGACAGGCTAATTAAGTATTTAACCAGAACAACGATCAGGAGGATTTTATGACTTATCATTACCAGACGCTGCATACATCGCTTGAAGCAGGCGTGCTGACATTGACGCTCAATCGTCCCGAGCAGATGAATTCCTTTACGGTCGAGATGGCCAATGAATTGGTCGATTTTTTCACCCGTGCCAGTGATGATGATGAGATCGGCGCGATCGTCGTGACGGGTGCAGGCAAGGCTTTCTGTGCGGGGATGGACCTGACACGTCCCGGCAATGTCTTTGGTCTGGATGAGTCACTCCAGCCGACGCTTGAGGATCTGCAGACCCGTGGCGAAGATCCCGTAATCAAGGACGGCGTACGCGATACCGGTGGCCGTGTTTCGCTATCGATCTTTGAATGTAAAAAACCCGTCATCGGCGCGATCAATGGGGCCGCCGTAGGCGTTGGCATCACCATGACGCTGGCGATGGACATCCGTCTGGCCTCTGAGCGCGCCAAGATGGGCTTTGTCTTTGGTAAGCTCGGTATCTGCACCGAAGCCTGCTCCAGCTGGTTTTTACCGCGTATCGTCGGCATCCAGCAGGCGCTGGAGTGGGTCTATACAGCCGATATCTTTGGTGCCGAAGAGGCGCTGGCTGGGCGCTTGGTAAAGGCTGTCTATCCGGCCGATCAATTGTTGCCTGAAGCGCAGAAACTCGCACGCCGTATGGTGCAGGGACGCTCGCAGGTCGCAACCGCACTGGCACGACAGATGATGTACCGCAACAGTGCTATGCCACATCCGCGTGATGCGCATCATGTTGATTCGCTGTCGATGTTCTATACCAGTATTAATGATGGCAAAGAGGGCGTACGTGCGTTTCTTGAGAAGCGCGACACCGAATTCACCGGGCATGCGTCACAGATGCCATCGTTCTATCCGTGGTGGGAGTAATCTGAACGAATAAGGCGTGCATAGCACGCCTTATTCTTATCGGTGTAGCAAGGTCGACGCAGGCTTAACTGGCCGAGCTATGTACAGTTTTCTTTGTGCTGGCCTTTTTAGTGGTCTTTTTGCTCGTTTTCGTAC
>JASLEL010000083.1 GCA_030151145.1 Aquirhabdus sp.
GAGGATTTCTCCGCCCTTGTCATGCGCGGCGACAAGATCGGCCTGATCGGGGACAACGGCGTCGGCAAGACCACGCTAATTCGCGCCTTGTTGGGTGAAATCGAACACGGCGGTGTGGTCAAGACCGGTACCCAGCTCACCGTGGCTTATTTTGACCAGCTGCGCAATCAACTAGATCTAGAAAAGACCGTACTGGATAACGTCAGCGAAGGCTCTGACTTTATCGAAATCAACGGTGCGCGCCGCCATGTGCTGAGCTATCTGCAGGATTTCCTGTTTTCGCCTGCCCGCGCACGCACGCCCGTCAAGGCGCTGTCCGGCGGTGAGCGTAATCGGCTGCTGCTCGCGCGTCTCTTGCTGAAGCCCTCCAACCTGCTGGTCCTCGATGAGCCGACCAACGATCTGGATATGGTGACACTGGAGTTGCTCGAAGAAGCGATGACCAACTACGCCGGGACCCTGCTCCTGATCAGCCACGACCGCGCCTTTGTCGATGCGGTCGTGACCTCGACCTGGGTGTTTGACGGGAAAGGCAGCGTAGAAGAATATATCGGGGGTTATCAGGATTATCTGGTCCAACGTTTAAGCCAACTGAATAACAATGCCAAAAAAGCATCCGCGACCAGCCAGAAAAATACAGCCGTCGGCAATTCAGCGACAAGCACAACAAAACCATTACCCAAAAATGTAAAATTGAGTTATAAAGATCAACGGGAACTGGATGGGTTACCCAAAATGATTGCTGCACTGGAAGTAGAGCAGGCTGAACTGACCACAAAGCTTGCCGATGGTGCTTGGTTTGTCACCGACCATCAGGCTGCGGTCAATGCTTCAACTCGCCTGGCCGAGATAGAACAACAAATACTTGACTACTTAGAGCGCTGGACCGCCCTTGAGGCTGCTAGCCAAGGAGCTTAAAACAACATGAGTCCCCACGGAATGGAACAGCACCCGTTGTCGACCACTGGACAGCCTGCCAAGCAGGTCGTCCCTACGACGCGGCAGACCGCGGTGTCAGGAAAACGTGTGCTACTCTGTACCCTGATTGCAGGAAGCATGGTGACCAGCAGTCTCCTCACCGGCTGTAGCAGCATCTCCAAACAGACCAGCCCGCAAAGCCACTATCTGTATGATGCACCTGCCCAAGCCTACACCATTGATTTGGGGGCCCAGAATTTCCGTGGCAATGTCCGTCTGCGCGACAGCTGTACGCCCGAAGGCTCCAGCCTGAATATTTATGATAATGCGGGACGTTTTTTCCGGATTGACGCGGTCAATCTGATCAACAACCCCAATATTCCGCTGCCTGAATTTGCAGATGACGCCACCACGCGTGACCTGATCTTTCGCTACTACATGGACAAGGTCAATCCCGGCGGTCGTATCCTGACCCAGCGTAACGTCAACAGTCGTATGGGTGCCTCGCTCTATGCTGTCGCCCAGTATGAGATTCAGGTCAAAGACCCCACAAAGGATCTCAACACCACGCGCTATATGGGCTTTTTGATTACCCGACGCGGCAACATCGGCTATGTGATCCAGCACGAGCAGAAATTCTATCGCTCGGACCGCATGGTTGAGATTCTGGGGCTCTTGGCGTCCGAGATGATGATTCCTGGCCGTCTGCCTGCCAACCGCAAGCAGGATGACAATCCCATTTATCTCGATCTGAAGAACTCAACGCCAGCCCAGATCGAAGAATGGAAGAAAAAAGCCCAATGTGGTGAAGTGCCTACACACTGGTTTAGCTTAGGCGGAAGCGATACGCCACAAATCGCAGCCGACGCAAAACCCGATGAGAGCAAGGCCGTCGACACGACACCTGCCAGTGATGCGCCCAAGCCTTCGCTCTTTAGACGCATGTGGAATTCGATCAAACCGTGGTAATCGCGCCACGGAGATCTGTGTAGTCGCTTGATGATTTGGTTACTTTCGGATCACTTAAGGATCTCCATGACGGTTATCACCCTTATCCCTTCGTTATTGCGAGTACCAGCCCGATGAGCGTGCGCGGTACTCCTCCCTTTCAGACACGCTTGCTCTTGCCGCAATTCTGGCTTGCATGGATCGGGATTTTTATCCTGTGGTGCTTTGCCTATTTTCCATGGCGCGTGCAATACGCCATCGCAAGCTGGCTGGGCAATACTTTCTGGCGGATCGGCAAGCGCCGCCGCAACGACACCCTGATCAACCTGCGTCTGTGCTTCCCCGACAAAAGTGAAGCCGAGCGTATCGAGATGGGTCGTGAGATCTTCAGGAATGGCGCTCTCGGGGCCTTTGAAAGCCTCAGCGCATGGTTTAACCCTACCCGCTTCAATGATCAGGTCACCATTGACGGGCTGGAGCACCTCAAAGCGGCACAAAGTCAGCAGAAAGGCGTACTGCTCTTGGGCGGTCACTACACCACGCTGGATCAAGGCGGCTACCTGTCGTCGCTGTTCTTTGACGCGACGGTGGTTTATCGCCCGCAGAACAATCCGCTGTTTGACTGGCTCATCACCCGCGCCCGCGCTACCCTCTTTGCCGAGCAGATCGACTATGACGACATGCGTGGACTGGTCCGTGTGCTAAAAGCAGGTCAAACCGTCTGGTATTCCCCTGATCAGGACTTTGGTCTCAAGCAGGGGGTTATGGCGCCTTTCTTTGGCATTCCGGCTGCATCGATCACCGCGCCGCGGCGATTGGTCCGGATCAATGATTCGCCTGTACTGGCCTTCCACTCCTATCGCGCAAGCGACTTCCCGCCGCGCTATCACATCACGATCTCGCCGATCCTTGAGCATTATCCATCGGATGATCCTGTCGCTGACGCCACACGCGTCAATGCCCTGTTTGAGCAATTAATCCGTATCGCGCCCACACAGTGGATGTGGTTCCATCGCCGCTTTAAATCCCAGCCACCCGGCGTACCCTCGCCTTACAAGCAAGCCGAACTCGCAGAAAGCAACACCGGGCATCCTACCGCCTGATTCGACATCCGACCTGAACTGAGCAATCTGTGTGAGTAATCTATGAAAGTCATCCAGCTACTTCCCGAACTCAATAGCGGCGGTGTCGAGCGCGGCGTGCTGGAGATGTCGCGTGCACTGGTGGCCGCCGGACACGAGTCGGTGGTGATCTCCAATGGTGGTCGTCTGGTGCCTACACTGACCGCCGAGGGCACACGTCATATCACCCTGCCCATCCACCGCAAATCCTTGAGCAGCCTGTGGCAGATCCGCCCGCTACGCGCACTGATAATGCAAGAGCGGCCCGACATCCTGCATGTGCGCTCGCGTATCCCGGCATGGCTCACCCATCTGGCCCTGCGCAAGATCCCAATCAGCCAGCGTCCGATCCTGATCAGCACCGTACACGGCCTCTATTCGGTCAGTCGCTACAGCGAGATCATGACCCGAGCGGATCGCGTCATCGCCGTATCAGACAGCGTGGTCGAGTATATCCGCACCAACTACCCCGCCTGCCCGATGTCGCGGGTGACTCGCATCTATCGCGGCATCACCCCAGACGAATTCCCGCATGGCTATCAGCCGTCAGCGCAATGGTGGCAAAAGACTCTGCAAGAATTCCCCGAGCTTGAGCACAAGATCTGGCTCACTCTGCCCGGTCGCATCACCCGGCTTAAAGGTCACGAGGCGCTGTTTCAGCTCATCGCACGCCTTAAAGATCAGTATCCCGTTCACGGCGTCATCGTCGGTGACGTGCATGAGAAAAAACAAGCCTACCTCGACGAATTACATACCCAAGTCCAGCAGATGGGCCTGACTGACCACATCACCTTTACCGGACATCGCAGTGATATCCGTGAGTGGCTGGCAGCCAGCGATATCGTGTATTCGCTCTCCGCTAAACCCGAGACTTTCGGCCGTACCACGCTAGAAGCCCTCTCCCTCGGCACTGCGGCCCTCGGCTGGGATCGTGGTGGCGTGGGCGAAATCCTGCGTGCCTGCTACCCTGAAGGTCTGGTCACACCCGAAGACGAAGCCGCGCTCTATCAGGCCACCTTGCGCCAGCTTGAGGCACCCGTACGGCCCACACCCGTCACCCGCTTTAAACTGTCCGACATGACCAACCAGACCATCGCGCTCTATCAGGAAATGCTGGCTGCACGCCAAGCCTGAAGCACGATGCTGAGGCTGTTGCATTTTTGTGCATCGCTGCAAAAAAACGGCTTAACGAGGGGTGGATTGTCCGACAGACTGTGCTATGTTCCTCACATATCTGCAGTGTCCCGATGCTGGTGTTTGCAAACGACTGATCGTTAGGCGGCCACGGCACCTGACGCAAGACATGGCACACCACCACACCATCAATCTGGATGATCACGCCCCTATGAAAACCATACTCGTCGCCAACCAGAAAGGCGGCTGCGGCAAAACCATCACCGCCATCACACTGGCAGCAGCACTGGCCTCGCGGGGTGACAAAGTCGCGCTGGCCGACGCCGACCCACAGAAATCATCCTTGCAATGGCTCAAACGTCGTCCTGAACACGCGCACAAGATCATCAGCCTCGACTGGCGTATCGAGAAAAGCATCGGCGATGCACCGAAGAAACTCGACTGGCTGATCATTGATGCCCCCGGCGCGCTCACGGGCGATCATGCCGAGCACCTGATCAGCGAAAGCCATGCCATCCTGACACCGGTGCAGCCGTCATTTTTTGACGTCGACAGCACGCAGCGCTTCCTAAAAAAAATCGACGACATCAAACGCGTGAAGAAAGGCAAAGTACAGGTGCATCTCTTGGCGAATCGGGTACGCACCCAAGGCGCAGGCAATAAGCCCTTGCTGGCCTTCTTTGACGAAGTCGGCCACCCCCCCGTCGCATGGATCTCTGAACGCAGCGCCTACCCGCAGCTCGCAGCGCAAGGCCTCAGTATCTTTGATCAGACCCAGAAGCTCTATCAGCCCATGCAGGCGCAATGGGCTGATGTATTGACCAAGCTCATGGACTAAACGCCCATAGCCCAATAGCGGACCAGCGCCC
>JASLEL010000102.1 GCA_030151145.1 Aquirhabdus sp.
CCGATAGTCAGACGCCGGACTGGATGATTCCGCCGGATGAGCGACCCAAAAAGAAGCCGAGTTTCCTGAGACGGGTACGCAACACGATTTTTTTCTGGCAAAAGCCAGATCCACTCGAAGACGAAGATACACCGCCGCCTGAGCCTCCCATCAGCGTCAAAGTGAATGGCGCACCGGATATCCTTGAAGATAATCTGATCGAGACACTCAAGCAGATTTCAGTGGTGGATTTTAAGGATTATCAACTGGATCTGCCACGCTTCCGCAGTCTTGCGCAGGATGCCGCGCAGGCTGTCGGCTACTACAATGCGACATTTAAATTCAGCAAAAAAGATGACAAAACACTGATCGTCGATGTCGTACCGGGCGATCCGGTCATTGTCCGCAGCCAGAAGATTGAGTTTATTGGTGACGCCAACACCGATAAGGCATTTGCGCGTATCCAGAGCGCTCCGGATCTGGATGTGGGCGATATACTCAATCATGGTGACTATGAAAAAACCAAAGCCCGGATCAGCAATCTGGCCGTCGAGCGGGGATATTTTAAGGGGCATTATCTTCAGCATGATGTGCTGGTGACTTTGCCTGAGCGTACTGCCGATATCGTGCTGGCCTATGACAGCGGTGTGCGTTATCGCTTTGGTAAAATCATTTATAAGAACAGCAATGGCTCGGATAAATTGCCACTGCGGCTGAATTTACTGCAGAGCATGCAGACGTTTAAGGAAGGTGATCCTTATAACGCCAATGTACTGGCACGTTTTTCACGTAACCTTCTCGATACCCGTTATTTTAATAACGTGCAGGTCGATGCACCAACCCCTGAAGCGTTGCCCGACGATGTGCCATCGGGGCCGGAGGCCGCATCGGCTGTTGGGCCGGATGGCAAACCTGCAGCGAATGGTCCGGCAGCACCTCTGACAGATCAGACGGCAGGGGCAACTGCGCCGGCCACATCCACTCAGCCCCAGGCTCAGCAGTCCTCACCGCAAACGGAGCCATCGTCCGGTGTAACCACTTCAGATAAGAGCAGCACCACAGGCAATGACACGAGTAATGAGGCGAGCAAGTCTGTAAAGGGTGTATCCAATCCATCGTTGATCCCCGCTACCCAAAGCACCACCAAACCCCAAGACCTGGCATCGGCGGCTGGCACCTATGAGATTCCGGTCATCGTACAGGTCAACTCCGACCACCCCAATAGCGCAGAGGCGGGTCTGGGCTATGGGACTGATACCGGCGTACGGGTACGGACGCAATATCGTCGTGCGTTGATTCATGACTTCGGTGATAGCTTTGATGCCAACGCCGAAGTGTCCAAGATCCGGCATGCGGTCGATGTGCGCTATAACATTCCGGTGGGCAATCCGCTGGAGGATGTGGTCAGTGTCTTTAGCGGTTATGAAGATGAGCGTCTGGATGAAACCGGCGGACTGGATGTCAATACCAAGACCCTGACGGTCGGTGTACAGCGCACCATCAAGCCGGTTGGTACCTGGCAGCGGACCTATTCGCTGCGCTATCGGCTGGATCAACTGGAAAACAATGCACTGGATGTCCCTCCCTCGACGTTGCCGGCACCGTTCAACGTGGAAGGCATCAGCACGCATCAGCAGGCGCTGCTGGCGGGATTTGGTCTCAACAAACTGGTGGCCAAGGGCGGGATCAATCCGACCTCGGGATTCCGGCAGTTTTATCAGATCGATGTGGGCAGCAAGGCCGCGTTTTCGGATGCCAATATGGCGATCATCCGGGCGGGTTTTCATGGCTTACAGACCTTTGATGTCAAGCATCAGGTGATCGCCAGTCTGGATCTGGGCACCATTGTCACGTCAAACTTTGATGATGTGCCGTACAATCTGCGCTTCTTTGCCGGTGGTGACCAGAGCATTCGCGGCTTTGATTACAAGAGCCTGTCGACGCTTAAAAATGGCTATGAGATCGGTGGTCAGAATCTGGCGGTCGGGTCGCTTGAGTACAACTATATGTTTGTCCCCAAGTGGCGGGCAGCGGTTTTTGTCGATGCGGGTAATGCATTCGATAAATCATTCAGTGATCCGATCAAGGTCGGTACCGGACTGGGGATTCGCTGGGCTTCTCCGGTTGGGACCGTGCGCGTGGATGTCGCGGCAGGTGTGTCGGAGCGCAGTATCCCGGTCCGTCTCGTGTTCTTTATTGGTTCGCCACTGTGATTAGACGTATGATGAAAGGCATGGTGCATGTCGTGATGCAAGGAGTTGCTGTGTGATGACTGAGCCTACGTCAGCCACGCCTGAACAGAAAGAGTCGACACCCGCTGGCGGTGCGCCGTCTCCTGTTTTGCCACCACCGCGCAAACGGCGGCGGCGCGTGCTGAAAGCCTTCAGCCTGATTGTTGGGATACTGGGCCTGATCGTGATCGGGCTGTTTGCATTGGCGGCGTCCAATGATGGCACTCGATTTATCCTGGATCAGATTGCCGCCAGACAAAAACTGGTGACCTATCATTATGTGCGCGGCAATCTGCAGGACGGTGTGGTCCTTGATCATTTCAAAGTGGGTCTCGAGAAGACCGACATCACCGCGAAGCGCATCGTGGCACGGATCGGATGGCGTGCCATCATTGAGGGGCAGGTGCATCTGGTCGATACGACCATCGATGATCTGGTGATCTACTCCAAGACGTTGCCCAGCGGCCAACCCTATCATTATCCACCGATCCGTCTGCCTTTCGTGCTCAGGGTCAATCGTGGCACGTTGAATGGTCTGACGATCAGTCAGGCTGTGCGTAATCCCGTGACGCAGAAACTTGAGCCACGGGTCGATGTCAGTTTTCAGAAAATCCTCGTCACGCGGGCCAAGTGGGACAAGGACCTCTTAAGCCTGAGTGATTCGAGCATCAGTAGTCCTGAGTTTATCGCCGATCAGGTGAAGGGCACGATGCAGTTTAACCAGCATTATCCCATCGCGATGAAGGGTCGTCTGACCATTCCGCTGCTGCATCAGGAAGGTTTTCCGCCCTTTGATGCCGAGGTTGGTGGCGATCTGGAGGAGATCCATGCCGGACTGCGTGCCCAGACGCCAGACCCGATGACGGGCACGCTGATGCTGCGTCCGATGGATCATGTTTTTGTCCTCAAGGGTCAGGTGAATTGGCAAAAGTTCAACTGGCCGCTGGTGACCAGCCAGCACTTTTATTCCAAGCAAGGGCAGGCCGTGATCACCAGCCTGCCGCATGGTCTGGCAATCCATGTCGTGACGGACTGGGCAGGGGCCGATGTGCCACCCGGTCAGTATGATCTGCATTTGTTTACCGATTATAAGGGACTGGATTTTCAGTCGATCTCAGGCAAGATTGCCGGTGGCAGCCTTGCCGGGTTTGGGCGTCTGGACTGGCATGGCGATGTGCACTGGTTTCTGCAGGGGCAGATGAGTGGTGTGGATACGGCGCATCTCCTGCCCATAACGGTCAGACCCTATGCGGAGTATATGCCCAAGACGCTGACCGGACCTTTCCGTCAGACAGGGCTGATGAGCCATCATCAATCGCAGATTGGACTGCGTGTGACGGGCTCAACCGGAGAGCAGTGGATCGTCGGTGTGGGACGTGGCGGGAGTATCGGCAATAGTAAACTGCCGCTGGCCGTGGCTGCACGCTGGAGTAATCTCAATCGGGCGATGCCCGGTGTAGGGGCGATCAACAGCCAGAGCGGGACGGCCAATGTACTTCTGAATCAGGGCAAAATCACGGTCAAGGCGGCGACAGATTTGCTGCCCGGTGGTCATCTGCCGCAAGGTCACTATGAGGCGACACTGCTTAGTCAGCCTACCGGCATCACACTGCCCGCATTGACGTATCTCGGGGCTGCAGGTGCATTGAGCGCCACCGCCAATCTCAACTATGCCACTCCGGCAGTCGCCAAAAAAGCCGCCAAGCCGATGGCGTGGGAGGCCAAAGTCACCACGCCGGGCCTGGATCTGAGCTCGCTCGGGGCACCGATCCAGCATCTGCAAGGGGACATTCAGGCGTCGGGGACCGGCAGTGGTGCGACCCAGACCATCACGGTGATTCCGACCTTAAACGGCGTGCTGACCAATGATGCCAAAGGTGCTACGGCACGCAATATCAGCCTGACCGGCAAGGGCCTTGTGGTGCTACAGATGGCTCAGGCATCAGTGAAAGCAAAAGCGCCAGCGCCATCTGCTGCAAGCAAGACGCCGAGGTCTTCGACCAATGCGGTTGCGGCGACAGTGACGACGCCACAGCAGAGTGGATTAAAGAATTTCAGTGTCCAGTTTGATGGGGATCTCAAAGCAAGCAATGCAC
>JASLEL010000104.1 GCA_030151145.1 Aquirhabdus sp.
TTTTTGCCATACGGTCGTACAGGATTTTGGCCTTCATACGGTCTGTGTACAGATGACGTCAGAATTTCTGCAGTTTTCGCTAGACATGGGTAATGATCTGATCACACCGATCCCGCAGTTTGATTTTCCGGGCTTGCAGCCTGGGGATTTCTGGTGCCTCTGTGCATCGCGCTGGAAGGAAGCACTGGATGCTGGCGTAGCTCCCAAGGTCAAGCTGGAGGCATGCCATGCCGCCGCTCTAGCTATCGTCACCCTTGAAGAACTCAGGCAATACGCGCTCTGACCGCACTATATCCGGTCACATCCACGCCTCTATTTTGACTCATCGCCCGTAAAACGGGCATGAGTTGCATGTCAAAAGCAAATCACCGTCTTTAATTTGTTATACTTAACGGGCAGCCGTTCTCGTTATTGTTGGCGACTCTATTAGGGATAGCCTTGGTCGCCTTAAATTATCCCATTCTCATTTTTTAAATTCATAACCGAGTGCTTTCCTATGCCTGTGACTACTCTGAATCAGTATCTGTTGACACGTCAAGCCAATAGTCATGCACGCGAGCGCATCAATCATCTATCCCCCGAACTAAACCAGCTCATTTTGCAGACGACCATCGCATGTAAAGCGATCAGCTCGGCTCTGCACAAAGGTGCTCTGGCCGGCATTCTGGGCAGCGCAGGCAGCGATAACGTCCAAGGCGAAACCCAGAAAAAACTCGACATCATCTCCAATACCGTACTGATGGATACCCTGCTGAGCGGCGGTCAGGTTGCAGCACTGGCATCCGAAGAGATGGATGAAATGGTCGTCGCCAGCGAATCCGGCAAATATCTGATCCTGTTTGATCCGCTGGATGGTTCCAGCAATATTGACGTCAATATGAGCGTCGGCACGATCTTCTCGATTCTGGAACGTCCGAACAAGCAGTCGGTCAAGACCGACGATTTCTTTCAGGCGGGTCAGCATCAGGTCGCTGCTGGCTATGTGCTGTATGGTCCATCGACCCTTCTGGTTATGACCTTGGGCGATGGCGTGGATGTGTTTACACTGGATCGCGAGGTAGGTGAATTTATCCTGACCTCCGAGCGCCTGACCATTCCCGAAGAGACGCAAGAGTTTGCCATCAATATGTCGAACCAGCGCCACTGGGAAGCCCCGATGCAGCGCTATATCGAAGAATGTCTGGCTGGCAAGACTGGTCCACGAGCTAAAGATTTCAATATGCGCTGGGTCGCCTCGATGGTCGGCGATGTACATCGGGTGTTGACCCGTGGCGGGATTTTCATGTACCCCTACGATCTGAAAGATCCTAAAAAAGCCGGTAAACTACGTCTGATGTATGAAGCCAATCCCATGAGCTTCCTGATTGAGCAGGCTGGCGGCGCATCGACCACCGGTCGTCAACGCATCATGGACATCGAGCCGAATGGTCTGCATCAGCGCGTGCCTGTCGTCTTGGGATCGCGCAATGAAGTCCTGCGCGTCACGCATTACCACCTCAATCCTGATGTGGCTTTTCAGGAATAAACCTGCATGTCGTCTATTCCGGGCCGAATCTATCCGCTCATCGCATCCAGAGACAATCCGCGCATCAAGCATGTCCGCGGATTGCTGGAGCAAGCCAGCCAGCGCCGTAAATCCGCCCAGACGGTCCTTGAAGGCGTTCATCTGCTGGATGCCTGTCAACGTGCAGGCGTAAGGCCAGAAAGTATTTATCTGGCCGAAAGCGCACAGCTCCACCCTGAGGTAAATGATCTTTTAGATCATTGGCCTGAGATCCAGTGTACGCTGCTGACCGATGCCTTGTACAAAGAGCTGCGTACCCTCGGGCAAGGCGTCGATATCATGGCGGTGATCGGGATACCAAGCGCCGCATTGCCTGAGCAAATCGTATCGGATGTATTGATTCTGGAAGACGTACAGGATAGCGGTAATGTTGGCACGCTGCTGAGGACCGCAGCGGCGGCGGGCATTAAACAGATCATCTGCACCTCTGGCACAGCATCCGTCTGGTCACCGCGCGTGCTACGTGCCGGTATGGGCGCACAATTCTCACTGACTGTCATTGAGCACGCAGACATCGCAGATGTGATCACGCGTCTACAGGTCCCGCTCTACGCGACCAGTTCCCATGCTACTGCCGAGTTGTATGATCTGACGTTGACCCAGCCTGTTGCATGGCTAATGGGCAATGAAGGTCAGGGGGCAAGTCAACAGGCTCTGGCACATGCGCATCCGATTGCGATCCCACAGCCCGGTGGGCAAGAGTCGCTCAATGTCGCGATTGCAGGCGCCATCTGCATGTTTGAAATGGTGCGGCAACGGCGTGCTTAACCCCGTCTCACGATGAACGCACGCTGTCTTTGACGATCTGCCATGCTGCAAGCTTGCGCTCAAACGACATCGCCGCATGGGCTGGGCTCGTGGATGGCAAGCGCTGATAGTGGAGATGCGGCAGATCAAGCGACGGTTTCACCGTACGGTTGAAGAATGACTCGGCTTTACTGCCATTGAAGTACACATACTCAAGCTGAGGATAGCGCGCAAACAAGCTGGCGAAATCATTGGCAACTTCAGACTCAGGCCGGATCATACTGTCCAGGCTCCCCTCCCGCTGACAGGCCTGCAATACATCCCATAACGCCACACGCTCTCCAAGCAGTCGAGATAAGCGCTCCTCGTAGGGCCAGGCCCGATCAATACCAAATAGGGACGCCATGATGCGCCAGAAAGCATTCTGCGGGTGAGCATAGTACTCCGCGGCATCCAGAGAACGGATGCCGGGCATACTGCCCAGAATGATCACGCGCGCCTGCGCATCGATATGAGGCGCAAAGCTATAGGACAAAGGCAACTGGTCTGTGGACATTGTGGAAGCAAATCGAGCGTTGATGAATACAGGCACATGATAAAGCGAATGTATGCGCATTTCTAAAAATATTATTTAAATATAAATCAATATATTAGATCAATATCTCGAACAGAGATAAAATTTATGGCCTCGACTGTCAACCACTTATCGCGCTCTGTCGTTATAAATGATAAGAAACAAGATTTTAAAGAGGCTACCGCTCCTGTCCCAAGAGCTTCGGCCCGGTATCCTTCACAACCATCAGATTGATGGCAACGCCCGTATAAAATCGCTGGCATGATGCATGAATCATTCATCTTGCCGCTATGTTTTGGTGCAAAGATTGAGATACGCAGGATCGTTTGCGACGTTAGATGTAAGATGCGTCTGATTATTGTATATGCCTCTAGGCGATTGATTGCGTTTTGCTTATGCTAAAAATCATGGCAATGCAATTTGAGTTGGCACTGGATATGACGATTGACTTTACCCTTGCACTGACACGTTTTGCAAAGCGTGTGACTGGACGGGCGCTCTTCATGATGGAGATGGCGACGGGTCATCATGACGTGGCACATGATCTGGTCCAAGAGAGCCTCATGACCTTGTATACCCATTATCTGGACCGTGCTGCAGATGAATGGACGCCGCTGTTTTACACCATCTTGAACAATAAACTGATGGATTGGCGACGGCGCGAACAGCGCAAAAATAAACTGTTTTCTCTCCTACCCAAGTTTCGTGGCGGAGATGACGATCATGAGATTGATCCACTGGAGCTGATCGCTGACGACAAGCAGATCGACCCGCAAGATCTTTGGGCGAGTAATAGCAATCTGGAACAGATCAAATCCGCTATCGGACTGCTTCCCCTGCGTCAGCAGCAGGCTTTTGTACTCCGGGCATGGGAAGAACTCGATACCCGCACGACGGCACAAATTATGCAATGCAGTGAAGGTAGCGTCAAAACGCATTATTCACGTGCAATTGCCGCATTAAAGCAATCCTTGACCCATTTACAGACTGAAGATGAATATGAGACACCCATCCGCCAATTTCAGTGACACAGGGTATGAATTGGGGAAAATCGTATGAGTATGGAACAAAAAGATGAATTTACCCAACGCCTGGTTGACACGCTAGAACAGGGCGCTAAGCAGTATTCAGAAGCAGATCACCTGATCCGGCAAGTCTTGTTTCAATACCGGCAAACCCAGACCGAGCACGAGTCGCTTGATGTATGGAGCAGTCTTGAGATCACACGCTCCGGTACATTAGCAACGGTTCGGATGCGTTATCACTATCTGATCATTGCACTCTTGGCGGCTCTGGTCTTTCTGCCAGCTCCCATCTCGACATCACTGCATATGAATAATTCGTCACAGGCTTTTGCAAGTCTTGGCGAGCTGACGCCACAAAAGGTGAATGATCTGGAAATGCTCAGTGTACTCGGAGAGGACGATGCCGCGTCAAACCAACCCTAAGCATGTGATGTTCGGGATGGTCTATGCCGCTACACTGCTCTTCAGTTCACTGATCCCCACTCAAGGTATGGCCGCACCCGCTGCCGATCCCGTGCTGGCCCATCCAGAGTGGCAAAAGCTGCCC
>JASLEL010000128.1 GCA_030151145.1 Aquirhabdus sp.
CCTGCACAACATTGCCACGGACACGACCGTCGCGTGTCCAGGGCTCGACCATGTAGTGCTTCCATAACTCATAAGCGACCACGATGGCCAGTATGACAATGATGATGGTCACCAGATAACGCAGCAGTTTTTCTGTAGTAGTGGTCATAGTGCAAATACCATCATCAAAGTTAGCCAAACAGAGAGAAAAGTGGATGTGAAAACGTCATCACCATAAAGGCAACGCCACCCCAGACAATCATAAACAGCGCCATATCGATCAGATTATGGTGAAAAACGTAGCGATAGAAGCTGGTCCGATGCAGCAGATGACGCAAAATCAGATGCAAAATCAAAGCAATTGCCGCCGAAAACAATGCACTGCTGATATAGACGCCAAAAAAGTTAATCTCGGCAATCATGGCAGGACTCCTTGCGGCTGATAGGCGATGCCTTCTGGAAACAGATAACGCCTCAAGCCCACGGCGGCAATCACCCCGCGCAGCTTGAGATCATCAATGGTCGACGCATGCTGATAGGGAAAAATCAGATCAGACTTGAGCGGCTCAATCTGCACCAGATCATGAATCACCTCATCGATGGCATCCAGAATCTCCTGATCTGGTGCATGGAAGCCATGTTTGACCATATCCATAAAGTGCCGATGCAGGACAACCATCATATGCTGCACTTTGCTTTGGCTTACAGGCGGTAGCCGACTAGCGGTCAGGCGCAGATCAATGATGTTATAGCCGAGCGGCAAATCTTTTAATGCATCATCGACTTTATGCCCGGTATCGTCCTTGATGTTCAGGAGTTTGGGAATCAGTAAGCCCAGTCGATCCAGCATCCGACTGGCCCAGATAGACTGGTTTTTGGGTAAATGACCGGTCGCATGCTCCGCCAGCTCTCGCCAGCCGGCATGCAGTATGCGGCGTATACTGACGTCCGAACGAATCACGCGAATCAGGGAGGTCACCAAAATCGCAAACAGTAGTGCGACGATTGATGAAATATTCGCAGTGACGAACGAGATAAAGTCGGTGTTTAAGCGGTCTTGAATCGAGATGCCGGTGATAAAGTTCAATGCAAAAGCCAATGCAGGCAAACCATAGATAGGGCTTGCCATGAAAGCCCCAATCAACACGAGAACTGGAAAGAGCACCAATGCAAACATGGGGAAACTCGTGAGCATAGGGAAAACACCGAAGCTGTACAGGGCTGACAACGGTATGGCATAAATAAAGAAGCGCAGCATCTTGGCCTGAAATACCGTCGGATCGTCAAAGGCAGAAAACAGCGAACACATCACCGAAACCAGTGCTGCAGCACCTAGCCCTTGCGGCCATTCAATCAGCATACAGAATCCCACACACAGCATCGTCGCAATGAACACGGTCACCCCGGAGACCAGCGCTACCCCTCGATCCACATGCAGTGGGCGCTGACGGTTCACCGCAATCATGGCTTTAATCGCGGGCGTTGGTTTAAGCCGTGGATGGTGAATCAATGCAAAGAGCGACAGGCTATCGGCCCAGCTCGAAATCAAATCTGCCAGTCGTGTGATCAGATTGAGCATCAACAGATCGCGCCACGGTGTACCCGCGTCAATCGTTGGGACCAGCGCATGACAGGCTTCGATCAGCGCCTTGGCCTGATGACGATAGGCCACATATTCGTCTTGCGTCACCGGCCGTGCCGGGTCCAGTGCATGCTCGGCAACCCAATCGCGCACGGTTTGAATCAACTGGATCAGGGTCTCTGGTACATCGCCTGTTGCCTTCAGCGCGGCTAGACGATCTTCGACGCCACCCAACAGCGGCAGTAAGGCAATCATGCGCTCCTCGAGCGCGCGAATGGTATTGATCTGCTTACGTGATGTCGTGACTTCAAACTTGAAATTCACGCTCATCAGATTGAGCTCGGTCAGATCCGATGCCAGTCTGCGGCGACCGACATTGGCATTCTCTTCAGGATTCAGACACAGGGCCGCCAGCACCCAACCTTTGGCATCATTAAATGTGGCATTGAGCTTGCCATAGATCGCCCCTGAGACACTAACCGGAAATATCAGACTATGGACCAGTACGGCGCAGACTGTACCAATGGTAATCTCTTCGGCACGCGCCAGCGCAGTATCAAAAATGATCGACGGATCATTAATCGCGGTGAATCCGATGATCGACGCAGAATATCCCGCCAGCATAAAGGCATAACCTGACGGGGTACGGTTGAGCAGAGACAGATACAGGCAAATGCCGACCCATAAAGACAGCACCAGAAAAAACAGCTCGGGTGCGGTCGAAAAAATCACGGTAAATATCAGTGCTGCAGATGCACCAACCACAGTACCCGCGATACGAAAGAATGCCTTGGCGCGGACAGCACCTGCCAGCGGCAGACTGGTGATAAATGTGGTGAGAATGGCCCATGTGGGATTGGTCAGGGCCAGGCTAAATGCGATATACAGCGCCAGAATTGCCGCCAGCGCACATTTAGCCCCATACATCAGAGATTTTGAATTTAAAGCACTCATAGAGCGTCAGACCTTAAGGTCATTTTATAGATCTTGCAAGACAAACCAATACGAATTTTATCCATTTGGCTAAAATTCGTATTCATTCAGCTCATGGTATGAAGCGCAAATAAAAAATGATATCGCGTGGGTTTATAGCGCAAAGTTATCGTTAAATGCAGTACAAGTCAAACGGCCTCGCCGCCCGTTCGCTGAAAGTTCCATCAGTACACTTTAAGCAGCGCAATACAGCGCGGCATCAGGCTTTTCAGCCGAGTTGCCGCTGCCAGTCTGCAATGCGAAGAGAGATGTGTTCACGCGGTAGATTCAAGATATCGCCGATGACGGCATATAAGGATACGCCATGGGTGTTGAGTTGCTGGATGTTCTCTGCTGTCAGTCCGCCGATGGCGCAGATGGGTAGCTCGAATTGCTGTGATGCTTGCTGCAAAGTCGCAAGATCGACGCGACTGGCTTGCGGTTTGCTTGATGACGGATAGACCGCCCCAAAGGCCAGATAGCTTGCGCCTTCTTTTGCAGCCACCTCAGCAAGCGACAGCGAGCCGTGACAGGTCCGACCGATGATGGCCTCTACCCCTAGTCGCTTGCGTGCATCCAGCAAAGAACCATCCCCCTGCCCCAGATGCACACCACATTGCAGTTGCTCAGCAAGATCAACATCATCGTTGATGATCAGCGGTGTCTGATAAGCCGTGCACAGTGTCAGTATGTCAAAGGCTTCATGCCGTTGATCTGCGTGTGGCACCTGCTTGCGACGATATTGCAGCAGTGCAATACCGCTTTGAAGCGCCGCTTCAAGCTTGGGCATAAGCACGGCTGCCGGATCATCATTGGTGATCAGATACAGTCCTCGTAGCGATGAGTGA
>JASLEL010000132.1 GCA_030151145.1 Aquirhabdus sp.
GCGTTGGGCAAGCCAAGTGAATAGACGCATCAGACATCCTCCCCGAGGGTCAGGATATTGCCCTGTAGCTGATAAGGCGGCACGGTCAGATTGGTCGGTGCCGGCGCACCCTGATACACTCGACCTGCGAGATCAAAGCGCGAGCCATGGCATGGGCAAAAAAAACCGCCGCGCCAGTCCATACCGAGGTCGCTTGTCTTATCAGGGCGAAAGCGCGGCGTACAGCCGAGGTGGGTGCAGACACCGGTGACGACGAGGATATGCGGATCACGCGAGCGGAAGAAATTTTTGGTGTAATCGGGTTGCTTGGAGTCTCTAGAGGTTGGATCGCGTAGCTGACTGGCATCCTGCTGGAGTGTTTGCAACATGGCGTCTGAGCGACGAATGATAAAGACGGGCTTGCCCTGCCAGTTGAGCGTGATCATCTGGCCGACTTCAAGGGCGCTTAGGTCTTGCCTGATGATGTTTTTCTTTGTGGTGATACCCTGTGGGCTACAGGCGCGTAGTAGTGGAATACTGGCAGCAGCCAGACCGATGACGCCCAAGGTCTCTACAGTGTGGATCAGCAGGCGGCGACGGCTCAGACGGGGATCGGTATCTGAATCGCTGCACATGCATGGCTCCTGGCGGATGATCAGGCGGGCCAATGTTGCCTACCCTGAAAAGTCGGGATTAAGTCACGACATGGTAAAGAAAAGCGCAGGCAAATACCATGTTTTGTGAGGATGTTGTCCAGTGTAACTACGTTCCAAAAGCAAAACCCCCGAACAGGTCGGGGGTCTTGGCAAGCGATTCGCACCACCAGAGATCGAAGCAGTGATCTCTGGTAGCTGTTCGTAAACAGGGGCGAATTAACGCTTGGAGTATTGTGGGCGTTTACGGGCTTTACGCAGACCGACTTTCTTACGCTCAACTTCACGGGCATCGCGGGTTACGAAGCCAGCTTGACGCAGTGCGGATTTCAGAGTCTCATCGGCTGCATACAGTGCACGGGTGATCCCGTGACGGATTGCACCGGCTTGACCGCTGATACCACCGCCTTTCACAGTCACGAAAATGTCGTATTTAGATACGGCATCGATCAGCTCGAGTGGCTGACGAACAACCATGCGAGATGTTTCGCGACCGAAGTACTGGTCAAGCGTCTTGTTGTTGATGGTCAGCGCGCCTGAACCTGGAGCCAGGAATACGCGTGCGGTAGCGGTCTTGCGGCGACCAGTGCCGTAGGTGCGTTGTGTCGTCATGACTTACAGCTCCAGAACTTGTGGCTGTTGGGCTTCGTGCGGATGGTTGGCTCCGGCATAAAGCTTCAGTTTGGTGATCATGGCATAACCCAGAGGACCCTTTGGCAGCATCCCTTTGATCGCACGCTGGAGGACTTCAGTTGGCTTGCGAACGATCAACTTGTTGAAGTTGGTCTCTTTCAGGCCGCCTGGGAACTCGGAGTGGCGATAGTACATTTTGTCCTGGCCTTTGTTGCCAGTGACTTGTACTTTGTCTGCGTTGATCACGATGATGTAGTCACCGGTATCCACGTGCGGGGTGTAGCTGGGCTTGTGCTTGCCACGCAGACGGCTTGCGATCTCAGTCGCGATACGACCCAGAGTCTTGCCTTCGGCGTCTACGACGTACCAGTCGCGTTGGACGGTCTCTGGTTTTGCGCTAATAGTTTTCATTGCATGAATGCCTATATAAGTTGTAAGAGAGTTTACGGGGCTCTCAAAACAGACCGCGAATTATAGGCAAGTCGAAAGCGCTTGACAACCGGTTTGAGGGCTAAAATCCGATTTATTTTTGTGCAGATTGCGGTCGGCTTGCACTCAGTTGCGGCTGAGACAATAAAAAGCCGGACAATGTGCGCTAGAGGCTGCATCAATGGCAGGCGACATCGCTATAATACGCCCAAAATGATGAACCATACATACAGGAAGGGCCGTGCTGCCTCTATATCTGACCACCGGTGAGCCGGCGGGAATCGGCATTGATATTACACTTGCGCTTGCGACGCTGCCCGAGGCCCGGATTGATCGTCCGCTGGTGGTGCTGGCCGACCCGAGCCTGATGCTGCGTCGTGCGCGCAAGCTCGGACTTGCGGTCACGCTGGTGAACTACATGGGGCAGGAGATGCCTGCACCTCTGGGTAGCCTTTATATCCGTCCGGTCGAGCTACGTGCGCCTGTAGTGGATGGCGAGCTGAATGTCGCCAACGCACCCTATGTGCTGGAGCAGCTGTCAGTGGCGGCCGATGCCTGTCTGCATGGTCGGGCGGCAGGTGTGGTGACCGCGCCGGTGCAGAAATCCGTAATTAACGATGCAGGCATCGCCTTCAGTGGGCATACGGAGTTCTTTCAGGAGCGGGCGGGGGTAAATAAGGTCGTGATGATGCTGGCGACGCGCACGCTGCGTGTCGCGCTGGTGACGACACATCTGCCCCTGCGTGCCGTACCGGATGCGATCACACCTGAGACGCTGCGTCAGGTATTGTCGATCCTGATTGAAGATTTGCAGACCAAGTTTGCCATTGCAGAGCCACGTATTCTCGTCTGTGGTCTTAATCCGCATGCAGGCGAGGGCGGTCATCTGGGACGTGAAGAGATCGAGGTGATTGAGCCGGTGCTGGCGGAATTCCGTGCTGCAGGCTTTGACGTTGGTCATGCGCTGCCTGCCGATACGCTGTTTACCCCGCGCCTCTTGGAGGGTAGCGATGCGGTGCTGGCGATGTATCACGATCAGGGCTTGCCAGTACTCAAGGCGCTGGGCTTTGGCGAAGCCGTGAATATCACGCTGGGTCTGCCTTTTATTCGTACATCCGTGGATCACGGTACGGCGCTGGCATTGGCTGGGACGGGTAAGGCCGAGGCGGGGAGTCTGGTCGTTGCACTGCAATTGGCCAATGAGCTGGCTGCAAGTCATCAGCCTGTCCTCTGGTGAGCGTGCTAATGACGGACCTCGCCTAAGATGGCTATGCTACCTCGCCTGAATGTCACTAAACTGTAATGTTGGCGGATAAGAATCCGCACCCTTGAAAGCCTAAACATTGAAAGACCATGAAAAATAATCTAAACCGAGCACACCATGATCGAACATGACATCGACGACGCCGCAGGCGAGCTGTGGAGTGACTCCGAGCTCAAAGACCATAAGGCGCGCAAACGCTTCGGACAGAATTTCCTGCATGACCAGCGCGTGATCGACAAGATCGTGCGTGCGGTATCGCCCAAGCCTGATGATGTGCTGGTTGAGATCGGTCCCGGTATGGGCGCGCTGACCATTCCACTGCTTCGGGTGGCTACTCATCTCACCGTCCTTGAGCTGGACCGCGATCTTGCGGCGACGTTGCCCGCCCGGACGCAGCATGCTTCTCATCTGACCATTGTCGAGGGTGATGCGCTGCGCTTTGATTTCAATGAACTGGCTTCAGAGGGCCGTCCGCTGCGTGTGGTTGGCAATCTGCCGTACAACATCTCGACGCCCTTGCTGTTTCACCTCATCAGCTATGGGGCGCTGGTCGCCGATATGCACTTCATGCTGCAAAAAGAAGTGGTGGATCGCATCACGGCAGCACCGGGGAACAAGGATTTTGGTCGCCTGTCGGTGATGATGCAGTATTATTGCCAGCCGACATTCCTCTTTGAAGTGCCGCCGGGCGCGTTTAATCCTCCACCCAAGGTCACCAGTGCGGTGTTTCGTCTGGTGCCGCATGCGGTCAAGCCGATACAAGCCCGCAATGAAAAAGTGCTCGCAAGTTTGGTCTCTCAGGTCATTAACCAGCGCCGCAAGACCCTGCGCAATACGCTCAAAGGTCTGGTGGGTG
>JASLEL010000148.1 GCA_030151145.1 Aquirhabdus sp.
TGGAACTGGCTGCCGCTGGCAACTCCGAAGTGGTATCGGCCAAGCGCAAGGTCGCATCTGCATTGAAATTAAACGATAAAGTGGAAGATCTGCTGATTACGCTGGGCAAACAATATCATCTGATTCGCCCACTTGAGCGCAATCAGGACCTGTTTCTCTACGTCGTACTGGATCGTGCCAAATCCAATCTGGCCCTGGCTCGTCATGAGCTGAAATCGTTCGAAGGTGAACTGGACTTTTCTTAAGTCCTTCGGCGTGTAAGCAATATCAGCAATAAAAAAACCTCAGGATATCTGAGGTTTTTTTATTGCGAATGTGGCGTCAGCATTTGCGATCTGTATAAAAAAAGGGCCTTAGCGCTTGTTTTTATTCATGTCACGCGCCTGTCCGTGCATATGCCGGTCATTTGCGGCACACAGATTCAGGCAGAATGCTTTTCCGATTCGACACCTGCATCTACTTGTGGTCCATAGGTCACGCCATGCGACTTCAGATATTCCTTAATCAGCTTACGCACCACTTGTGAAGGGGTCAGATCCTGTGACATGCAAAGGGCTTCAAAAGCCTGCTTTTTGTACGGATCGATTAATACGGTCAGTCGAGCAGTTTTATTTTCCAAAGTAGATACTCACTAAATCATCATCCAATGATAATTCAATTATAATACATCAAAGCGGGAATGTTTCAAATATAAAATCGCATCCTTGGATTTATATGTTGAAATCCTAAATACAACATTAAACCGACACATTATAACCAACTCTGAAGCGTAAAAGATAGTGATCGCGTTAACACTATTAGCCGCTCCATGTGTAGATCAACGCGATCAATCCTTATTTCAGGCTACTTGCATGCCTGAATGCTGCGCCAGTGCAGCAGAAAAGTAGACCAGAATGTCAAACACCTCCTCTTCCGCGTAGGTGCCGCACAAAGAGACCATCTCAAACATCAATGCCTGATTCAGGGCAATCACGTCATCGGGTCTTGCACCATGAACGATGAAGTGCTTGGTATAGAACAAACCATCTGCCCCATTTGCATCAGACTCCAAAGTCATGCTGGCTCTACAGCCAAAGCGCTGGCGCACAAGCATCTGGGCCAGCGCATCAATTTCTCCAGACAACGCCTGATTGATGTGTAGCATCGTGATCCATCCTATTTTTACAAATAACGAGACTGTTGGGTATAGTTTGCGGTCATCGGCATGGCCAGCACCATTCGAGCGTGAACACCATGGTGTGAGCAACCAATGATAAAATTTGAATTAATTCAATTTTCATGCCAGTAACAGCATGCCACATGCGATTATTCTGGCGATGTGATAGCGGAGAGGGTCCCGAACACCATAGCAGGCAATTGTTACACCATGATGGGCACAAACGGGACAGCCGCCCGAACTGCCCCCGGATCAGATGCGCGCAATCTTGCCCATATACAGCACAGGACCGGTCGGCAAGCCTGTCGGCGAGCCATGCGCAGGCTCAAGACTAATCGCCAGCGTCACATCATGCGCGATCAGGTCGGGGTTCAGGTGAGTCACTACGACCCGCCCGTCGACCACATGCAGGACCCCAAGCGAACGCGGGTGATCATGCTCATGAATACTCCACAGCTCCAGATCATGGCGGGATGGCGTCGCCTGCACATTGAGTGCACTCAGCATGAGCGTATCGGCCTGACGACGAACGATCCAGCTTGCACCATCAGTTTTGGATGTCAGCACCGCCACATCGTGGACTTGCTCAGCGAGCAGTGGCTGATTTTGCTCATGCGATAAGTATAGGGCTTTGAATGGCAGCAGCAGACATAGCAAGACTACTGCAGCGGCTGTGCTGGCAGCCGACCACCAGAACAGCGGACGGCGCAGCAAAGCTGTGTGTTTTGGCGTCGCTGATGAGAAATCAATGATATTGGCAGATCCGGCCAGGCCCAGACGCCGCTCAATGCTCTGCCATACCTCAGGCGACACTGTCTGGGGCTGTAGGGTATCCGTCAGGGGATTTAGACGGCGCTCCCAGCCATAGGTCACCTCACGCAGCCACGCATCATCCTGCAACTGGCGTTCAAAGCGACGGCGGGTGGCAGCAGATAAAGTCCCCAGCACGTACTGGGCAGCCAGCAGCTCCCATAGATCTCGCATCTCATCTGGCGACATCGTCTGATCAGGCATCTCGACCTCCTCCCATACAGCGTTTCAATGCATCCAGCCCTCGTCTGATCCAGGTTTTGGCAGAGCCCAGCGGTACTGCCAACTGGGCTGCCACCTGCTGATGCGTCAGTCCCTCAAAGAACGCCAGAGAAATGCACTGACGTTGCTCCAGCGTTAATTCACCAATGCAGATCGAGAGCTGCATATGATGGCTGTGATCAATCAGCCGCGCCAAAGGATCATCGTATGACACGATGTCGTCATCCTCAAGCGGTGTAGACAACGACAGCGGTGTCACTTTACGCAAGTGATCAATACAGCGGTTACGCGTCATGGTCGCAAGCCAGGTCCGAACCGAGCCACGCTCGGTGTGGTACTGACCCGCCACATGCCATAGCGTCACATAGACTTCCTGCAGGATCTCTTCCGCCAGTTCGCGCTTGCGCAACAAACGCAAGGCCACCGCAAATAACAGCGGGGATGTCTGCTCATAGAGCTGGCGAAAAGCCTGACGGCTGCCATGACTGATCTGTAGTAACAACTGTTGTTCATCGACCGGAGAAGTCAGCATGGCTTCAATGCTCTGAGGAATCTGGATAAAAAAGACGCCCATTCCACTGGACGCCTCGCCACCTGATATTACTTGGGCATCAGTACCGTATCAATGACATTGATCACCCCATTGGACTGATAGACATCATAAGTGCTGATATTGGCTGCACCGCCACTCTCATCCCACACCATGATGTTATGCATGCCATTCATGGAGAACGTCAGGGTACCGCCACTGGCGGTTTTCAGCGTGGCTTTGCCATGACCGGCCATGATCAACTTAGCCAAAGCATTGAAGTCATATTTGCCAGGTACGACATGATAGGTCAGTACCTTGGTCAGGGTGGCTTTGTTTTCAGGTTTGAGCAGATTATCCACCGTACCGGCTGGCAGTTTGGCAAAGGCCGCATTGGTGGGTGCAAAGACGGTAAACGGCCCCTTGCTCTTGAGGGTATCCACCAGTCCGGCAGCTTTGACCGCCGCAACCAGTGTGGTGTGATCTGCCGAATTCACCGCGTTATCGACGATGTCTTTGGCAGGAAACATGCTTTGACCGCCAACCATGACGGTATCCGCCGCAAATACAGGAGAAACCGCCCAAGCCAGAGACAGAGCCAAAAGCAATGCACGTGTGTTCATGATCATTATTCCTTATGCAGATACGTGAGTGGGTATTGCATAGAGATATACGTGCCGGATGCGACTTTGGATTCACCATGATGCAAATTTTTTTTTGTGGCTGCTCCCGATCGGAGGCGGGCTTAAAAAAAACGCCCACGCCTGCGCTTACCTATTTACGACGTGACAGCCTTGGCAGCATGCGCTCCAGCACGCCATCGCGGTTGATCAGATAATGCTTCAGCGCCGCTGCCACATGCCCTGCGACCAGAAAGGCCAATACCCAGACCAGGGTCGTATGCAGGCTACCCATGGCTAGCCGTAGCGACAGATTCTTATCCACCAGCATCGGCCAGTTAAATAAACCAAAGACACTGACTGCATGCCCGCCCGCGACCCGGTGCAGATAGCCCGTGACCGGAATGATGAACATCAGCAGATATAAGAGCCCGTGGAGCACATGGGCAGCCCCCCGCTGCCACGAGGGTATAGATGCTGGTAAGGCAGGCGGACGATGTGTGATACGCCAAGATAGCCGGTAAACCGCCAGCATAAACACCAGACTGCCGATTGAGGCATGATAAAACAGGATCTGGTCACGTGTCGGTGTACCTTCAAACGGCTCAAGGGTCAAACCAACTGCAAAGTTAAGAATAATCAGCAGTGCAACCAGCCAGTGCAGCCAGCGTGCGGTACGGGTATAGGTCGTAGGGGTAGAAGATGAGACAGACATAGGAGGACTCCATTGGCAAAAATGGGATATTGAATATCGCCATGCCAGATAGACGTCCTGCGCTGATGCTTTATTCCCAAGATGACGGCATTTCATCGATGGGGCAAAACCGCGTCGATCACGCCTCGCCTGCTGCCTGTTGCAGATGAGCAAAATCCTTCAGCTCGGTATCATTCAGATCCGATATCGCACACCAGCGCATGCCCTGCCCGCGCCAGCTCGATGCCTGAAAGCCCAATGCGGGCTGACA
>JASLEL010000221.1 GCA_030151145.1 Aquirhabdus sp.
GCTGCTTCTCAAACGCCTGCTGCTGCTGTGCGAGGCGTTCGGCACGGGTCTGCTCAAAGGTCGAGTAATTGCCGGTATACAGCGTCACCTGCTGGTTTTCGATATGAATGATGTGGTCCGTGATGGCATCGAGAAAGTCACGATCATGCGAGATCAAGACCAAGGTGCCGGTGTAGGCATGCAGCCAGTCTTCGAGCCACAGGATCGCATCCAAGTCCAAGTGGTTGGTCGGCTCGTCGAGCAAGAGCAGATCCGAGCGACTCATCAGCGTACGGGCAAGGTTTAGCCGCATACGCCAGCCGCCCGAGAAGCTCGATACAGAGGCTTGCTCCTGCGATGTGGTGAAGCCCAGACCCGCCATCATCTGCGCAGCACGCGCGGGCGCAGTGTAGCCGTCGATGGCATCCAGACGCTCATACAGATGCCCGAGTTCTTCGCCGGATAGATGGTCTGAATCTTTTAGGGTCTGGTCGATCTGCCACCACTCGGCATCACCGGCCAGTACGAAGTCGATGGCGGCGGTATCTTGGCTTTCGATCTCCTGCGCCATATGGGCGACGGTCCACGTGGCCGGGCGCGACAGGTGTCCGAGGTCGGCGGTGATCTCGCCTTGCAGCGCGGCGAACAGGGTGGATTTGCCCGCGCCGTTGACGCCGGTCAGACCGACTTTCCAGCCGGGATGGATCTGAAAGCTGGCTTTTTCAAACAATAACCGCCCGCCGCGGCGCAGGGCAAAGTCTTGGAACTGGATCATGGAATGCCTGAGATGATGATGTAGAGGAGGGTATGGCGCGTGGTTAACACAGGATAAAGCGCATGTACCTGAGTAGGATATTGTAGTTTTTTGTCGAGGCAATGACCAGTCTTGTCGGTTTTACAGATTTAACGTCATATTAATCGCAGTGTATTCGGACTGTCACATCGGTGCATTTTTGAGTATATGCTGAGGTGGTTTAATAGGTCGGTTGTGTTATTCATCACCATGTAAATCAGGGATTTGAGGGAAATTGTATATGTAGCATTATTATGCTTGAATTTTTTCTCAAGTTGGGCAGAATAGGGTGCGCGGTACATATAACAGATAATAGCGCATTCATTAACACGCTCCACATTATTAAGCAAAGCAGGGAAATCACCATGAATACTAAATTGAAATTCACTCTCGCAGCATCTGCCATGTTGGTTGCTGGTGCCGCCAATGCAGGTCAAACCATGTGTGTGTTTGACTTGCTGGGCGCTCAGGGTGACCAGTTCGCCATGATGAAAGACTGGGCACTGGCTGCAAAACAATGGGGTGCGGACGTAACTCTGAAGCCTTACTCCGACGAGCGTGTCGCTGCTGAAGACTTCAAAGCCGGCCAATGTGATGCCGTGGCACTGACTGGTATCCGTGCGCGTCAGTTCAACAGCTTCACCGGTTCGATCGATGCGATCGGCGGTCTGCCTAGCAACAACGCTGCCAAGATGGTCATCAGCCTGATGGCAAATCCTAAACTGGCAGGCGACATGGTCAGCAATGGCTATGAAGTGGCTGGTGTGACGACCCTCGGTTCGGCTTATATTTTCGTGGACGACCGTTCGATTAATACCCTGCCTAAAGCGGCCGGTAAGCGCTTCGGTGTACTGGACTATGACCAAGCCCAGGCTAAAGTGGTTTCCAAAGTCGGTGCACAACCTGTATCGGTTGACCTGCTGACCATCTCCGGTAAGTTCAACAACCATCAGGTCGAAATCATCGGTCTGCCAGCCATGGCGTTCAAACCATTCGAGCTGTACAAAGGTCTGGGTGACAAAGGTGCTGTGATTCGCTTCCCAGTGGTTCAGGTGACTGGCGACGTTGTGATCCGTCCAGGCAAATTCCCAGCGGGCTTCGGTCAGAAGAGCCGTGATTGGGTTGCAAGCCAAGTTGACCGCGAAATGGGCCTGATTGCCAAGGTTGAAAAAGGCATCGACGCCAAATACTGGATGGATATCCCTGCTAACGACAAAGTCGGCTATGTCAAACTGATGCGCGAAGCCCGTATCGACCTGACCAAAGAAGGCATCTACAACAAGAAGATGATGGCGATCCTGAAGAAAGTACGTTGCCAGATCGATCCAACCAGCTTCGAATGTGCCCTGAACGACGAATAAGGTTCGGATGAATAGATGTTGTTTAGGCACAGCCAGCTCAGTATGAGCTGGCTGTGTTGTTTAGGCTGCCCTGTGCGATATGGCCTTTGGCTATGCTGCGCAGGGGAGTGATCTTTCCGCCCTTGCATTTTCGCCTGCGTGTTTGTTGTCATTCTCGCCATAGCGTTTGCAAGCGGTTTTGAGGTTCAATGGCGTTATCACGGACTCAATAAAAAGCACCATGCGTGGATGCAGCAGACAGGGTCTCTGGTCGATTATCGTTTTATGGAGAATACAGGTGAAAAAAATTGCAATGGCGGCGCTCTTGGGCGCAATGGGAATTCAGGCGGCGCACGCGGCTAACCTGAGCTTGTGTGTGTATGATCCACTGGGTGCACGTGGAGATGCTTTTGGCTATGCCAAAGACTATATGCTGCAGCTGCCAAAATTCGGCTATGCCGATCCCGTCACGCTGAAGGCCTATACCAATGAAGCCATTGCTGCTGAAGACTTCAAGGCAGGTCAGTGTGATGGTGTGGTGCTCAGCACGCTGCGTGCGCGTGAGTTCAACAGCTTTACTGGCAGTCTGGATTCGATCGGTGCAGTACCTTCCCGTCAGGACCTGAACATCGCCCTGCAGGCGCTGTCGAGCAAACAACTGGCCCCGAAGATGGTCCAAGGTGACTATGAGGTGGTCGGTCAGATCCCGCTGGGTACGGCCTACATCATGGTGGACGACCGCGCAATCAATACCTTGGCCAAAGCCGCTGGTAAGAAAATTGCCGTGCTGGACTACGACAAATCGCAGAACAAACTGGTTGCCCGTATCGGTGCCCAGCCGGTCAGCGTCGACCTGACCACCATCTCCGGTAAATTCAACAACCATCAGGTCGATATCATCGCCGGTCCTGCCGTGCTGTTTAAGCCACTGGAACTGTACAAGGGCATGACTGCACCGGATGGTACGATCAAAGGCGCCGTGATCCGCTTCCCGGTGATCCAGGTGACTGCGACCATGGTGGTGCGCAAGAGTAAGTTTAACAACGAAGACGCCAACCAGAAGATCCGTGAATACGTTAATTCCCAGATCGGCACTGCCTATAAATATATCGACAATGCCGAAAAAGAAATCGATGCCAAGTACTGGATGACCATCCCGGATGCGGATAAACCCGGCTATGTCAAACTGATGCGCGAAGCCCGTATCGATCTGACCAAAGATGGTACCTACAATCCCGAGATGATGCATCTCCTGAAAAAAGTGCGCTGCAAGACCGATCCAACCAGCTTTGAATGTGCGCTGAACGACGAATAAACGTCTATATTTACAGCCTTCATCAAAAGCCAGCAGATATGCTGGCTTTTTTTGTATGCAAATGATTGCGTAAGGCAGGAGATGGGCAGGGTTTGGCTTGTGCTTTTACAGCAGATGCATAAAAATCAGGGCATAAGAGATTGCTGTATCGGCGATTTGATGGGGTATGAGCTTAGATGTCAGGCACGGGGACTAAAATCATGAAGGCATGGCAAATCGGATTGTGCACAATGATGGCTGCTTGCACGTCAGTCACGCACGCAGCAGGCGAGCCACTCAATCTATGCGTCTACGACCCTTTAGGTACTGCAGGTGATCTGTTTGGGTATGCCAAAGACTATGTGCTGCAGATGCCGCGTTTTGGTCTGGTCAATCCGGTTAACCTGAAAGCCTACATCAACGAGGGTGCACTGGTCACAGATTTTAAAGCGGGTCGTTGTGATGGCGCGATGATGAGTACGCTACGGGCACGGGAATTTAACCAGTTTACCGGCAGTCTGGATGCCTTCGGTGCAGTCCCCTCCAAGCGCGAGCTGAATATCATCCTGCAAGTGCTGTCCAATAAGCAGTTCGGTCCCAAGATGTCAGAAGGCGCCTATGAAGTGGTTGGCATGCTGCCTCTGGGCTCGGTCTATGTATTGACCAGCAACCGGCAGGACTATACGGTGGCGCGTATGGCAAAAAAGAAAATCGCCGTCTTGGACTTTGATAAAGCACAGGCGGAGTTTGTGCAGCGTCAGGGTGCGATCCCGGTCAGTGTGGACTACAGTACGGCCTACAGCAAGTTTAATAGCCATCAGGTCGATGTGCTGGCAAGCCCCGCCATCATGTTTAGACCACTTGAGCTGTGGCGGGGTTTGACCGACCCGAGCGGTGCCGTGAAGGGTGCCTTTATCCGTTTCCCGATCACTCAGCTCACGGGTACGCTGATCGTACATAAAAACAAATTTCCCAATGAAGACGTGAATCAGAAAATCCGTGAGTATGTCTTTAGTCAGATCGGCTTTGCCTACAAATATATCGACAGCGCCGAAAAAGAAATCGACAGCAAATACTGGATAGAGGTGCCGGATTCTGAAAAGCAGAATTACGTGCGCTTCCTGCATGACAGTCGGATCGCCATGCTGAAGGAAGGCATTTATAATGCCGACATGATGCATCTGGTAAAGAAGGTCCGTTGCAAGATTGATCCGGCCAGCTATGCCTGTAATCAGAATGACGAGTGATGCTGTCCAAGATCGGTGACCAGGCTTTGCTTGGGCACGGACGCTTCAATACATGCTTCAATACACGCTGTAAACCCTCTTGAAAAACAGGGCAGGCCCCCGCATCTCTTAAATCCAGAGCGTGTTCATGCTATGATGAGCACTTGAAATGGTGAGGCATGACGATGCCACGCCCGCTGATGAGGAATTGTTCCATGAATGCACCTGCCATGATTCTGACCGACCGTGCGGCCAATAAAGTGCGCCAACTGCGTGAGGGCGAGAGTAATCACGATCTCTTGCTGCGTGTATATGTCACGGGTGGTGGCTGTTCGGGTTTCTCCTATGGCTTTACCTTTGCTGATGCGGCCAATGATGATGATGCCCGCGTTGACAATGGCGATGTGGCGATGGTCATCGACTCGCTGAGCTATCAATATCTGGTGGGATCTGAGGTTGATTATCTCGAAGGACTGGAAGGCTCCCGTTTCGTGGTCAACAATCCCAATGCGACGACCACCTGTGGTTGTGGTTCGTCCTTCTCGATCTGATTTTTATGGCTTGAGTCTGCCTGAGGGCACCTTGGCAAATGCCGATTTAGAACCCGCGATGATCGCGGGTTTTTACTTAAATGAACCTTAAATAAGCGGGTATGAAATTTAAATCTGATTAAATGTGTCTACCATGGCAATGGTATGATAATTGAACTTACTTATCATCACATTTAATTATAATTATTTGAAATTTAATAAAATATTTATGAGAATTAGTTGACACTCTTTTATGGAAGCTCGTACACTGATCCATGAAAGGAAGCGAAGCGAAACGGGATGTTTTGCGCATATAGGCCTAGTTTGGCAAATACTGCTCCAGCAGTGATGTGACAGTTAAACGTGACGAAGTTTTGGGTTTCTCCATGCATGTGTGTGTAGATTGCTCAGTCGTCGATGTTTGATGAACACACTCGTTTTGTCTCCCCGCCCGACTTTCATATTTCATATCTAATGATATTTATATCGACATTTCCTAAGGAGAGGGACATGGCCAAACCAACATTAAATGGTCTGACAGGGATTGATGGTTTCGTTGCAGCCGCACTGGTGGATTCCAGCAGTGGTTTGAGTCTTGCGACTGCAGGCGGTGGCATGGATCTGGAACTGGCTGCAGCGGGTAATACCGAAGTGGTCCGTGCCAAACGTAAAGTTGCCGCCGCACTGAAACTGAATGACACCATCGAAGATATTCTCATCACACTGGGCAAGCAATATCACATGATTCGCCCACTGGAAAAAAATCCTGATATTTTCATCTACCTCGTGCTGGATCGTTCCAGATCTAACCTCGCGCTGGCACGTCACACGCTGAAAGGCTTCGAGCAAGAGCTCGACTTCTCGTAATTCGCAGCATTTGATCTGCGACGCGACATGATGAATCACCACCGTGATGCAAAGAGTTCAATCGCTCTTTGCATCATTTTTTCATCTGTACACAAAATTATGTGTGAAGTGGTTTGCGTTTTTGTCTAATTTGGTTAAAATTGAATCAGGAAAGTGTGTTGTTACACACAGTGAAACAAAGTGCTACTCAAGGATAGAGAGCCATCATGGAACGGTCATTTAGAGCATCAATATTGGGTCTGGGATGTACAGACGTCGTTTCGATCCGTCAGCATATTCATGACGTGCTGGTCATGGATGCTGATATAGAGTGGGTCCCCGCCAATCAGGACGATCTGGATTTTCTCGTCGTTAATTCCACATTTATTAATTCCAACAGCATTCAGAGTTTGTTGAAACGCAAACCCATGCCAGTGTTGTTGGTCAATCATCATTCGATGCCGGATGGGCAGCAGGATGTCTTATCCCTGCCCTTGTCGGAGCATTCCAAAGTCAAACAATGGATCCGCGACTACGTCATCGACAAGAAATCTCTCGCCATCGCCATCAGTGCACAGACCAGCTATAGCCTAGCGTCTGAAGATTTGAGTGTGCTGGAAGAGCTGCGCAATCCGGCGCATCGCATCGTGCAGGTGTTTGATTCACGTGGCACGATCGGTGTCGTTGATACGGTGAGTGGTGTGCTGCGCTTGGTCCCGGAACGTCGGGGCAGGATCGAGCTGGATGGTTCATGGCGCTTTGAGCCGATCTATGCCATGCCCGCATGGCCGGTCAGTCTGGATCTGGTGCAGTGGTTGTGGGAGATGGCGTGGTCATCGCAGCAATGCGCGACCTTGCTGGATATCCAGCAGCCCCTGCGGCTGTTGAGCTGGCCTCAGCCGCCTGAAGCGGATCGCAAAGAGGTGCTGGCGATGTCGGCTTTTCTGGCGAAAGATCCGATGAATGCCGTGCAACTGGCGGCTGCCAGTCAGGTCAGTCTGGGACGCGCGCAGCATTTTCTGTCGGCATTGCTGGCATCGGGCTGCGGCGTGAAAACGCAAGCTTCATCCTATGCTGCCGCAACGTTGCCGCCACCCGAGCAGCGCCCAGCCAGTGGTTTCCGCCGTCTATTGTCCAGCCTGCGTAGCCATCTGGGCATCTAGCGAGCATTTTAAGTCATCAAGGATGAGCGCCGCCTGTGTGTTGGGCGGACGCCTAAGGATAAGCATTATGCAACGATATAAAATCGTATTTGGCGGTGCCATGGGATCGGGCAAGTCACAGGCCATCAGTAGCCTGTCTGAGATTCCCGTCTTTGCCACCGAAGCCATGAACACCGATCTCGGCTCACACAGTAAGCTCTTGACCACCGTGGGCATTGATTATGGTGAGATCACCATCAGCGGTGATCTCAAGATCGGTCTGTATGGAACTCCCGGGCAAAATCGCTTTAATTTTATGTGGCCATTGATTGCCAAAGGGGCGCTGGGTGCCGTGATTCTGATTGATCATAGCGCGGCTGATCCCTTGGCTGATCTCGATGGTTATGTTCGGGCGTTTTCGCTTGAAGCACACCGGACCGTGGTCATCGGCGTCACTCACATGGATCAGAGTGAGCTGAAATCGCTGTCGCGCTACCGGGAGTGGCTGGCGCAACGCTCAATCTGCTTGCCAGTCTTTGCGATCGACGCCAGACGGCGCGAAGATGTGCTACTCTTGATTGAAACCATCATTGCGAGTCTTGAGGTTCAGGACATCCATGGGGTTGAAGTACTGGGCTAAGGAATGGACCGGTATCAAGCGCACAGGACAAATTATAGAGCAGGGATGAATCATGAGTGATCTATTGGATGCGACGCACAGACAGCCGTCCTCCTTATACCAGAAATTAGCCAAACGCTATCTCAACGAGCTGATTTCAGATGTTGCCGGGGTCAACAGTGCTTTGCTGGCCTCGGGTGACGGTTTTGAAGTGGCTTCGGTGATTCAGCAAGAAGGTATGGACAGTGGCAAGATCGCTGCGGTCAGCAGTTCCATTTTGTCGATGATCCAGTCCTTTACGGTTGAGATCAAACTGGTAGGCTGTCAATCACTGATTCTGGATGCGGTCAATGGCAAAGCCATCATCATGGAAGTGCCACACCACCTTTATCCGATGGTGCTGGTGGTGTTGGCATCCGAGAAGGTATTGCTCGGTCAGGCATTGCACAGTATTCGTTACTGTGCGCAGCGCTTGATTGAGAGCAGCCTGAATTAGGCTGCGTGGTTGTTTATCCAATTCAGACTACCAGAGTCCACCTAATATGCGTGGACCTGCGGCACCTGTCACCGCGGGGAGATTGCCAGGCTTGGCCTGTACCCGCTGTGCGGTCAGCCAGGCAAATGCCGTTGCTTCGACCCAGGTCGGGGCGAGTCCCAACTCTGCAGTACTGTGTAATTGCCAATGAGGTAGCAAGGTTTGTAGCGCCTGCCACAAACAATGATTATAGGCCCCCCCACCGCATACCCATAATTCCCCGCTATCCAGACCGGTCTGAGCGATTGCCAGACTGACACTGGATGCCGTGAGCTGTAGCAAGGTTGCCTGCACATCTACAGGTGGCAGATCCATGACCGATACGCGCTTGTCCAGATCTTGCAGTTGCTGCGTAAGCCACTGCAGATTGAATTCTTCACGTCCGGTACTCTTGGGGTAGGGGCGGCTGAAATATTCATGCGCAAGTAAACGGCCGAGCAGGTGGGCATTGACCTGACCTGAAGCAGCCCAGGCACCATCGCGATCAAAAGGCTGTCCGGTATGGCGCAGACACCACGCATCCATCAGGAGATTGGCCGGACCGGTGTCAAAGCCATAGACAGGGGTTTCACCTGCGGGCAAGACACTGATATTGGCGATGCCGCCGAGATTGAGCACGATGCGCGAGATCTGGCGATCAGCAAACAGCGACTGATGATAGGCCGGGACCAGTGGCGCACCCTGACCACCTGCTGCCATGTCACGACGGCGGAAGTCCGCTACGACCGGTAGCCCACTCAGCTCGGCAATCAGATTGGGATCACCGATCTGTAAGGTGAAGCCGTGCTCTGGGCGATGGCGTATGGTCTGGCCGTGACTGCCGATAGCGCGGATACGCGCACGATCCAGATGATAGGTCTCGATCAGCTCATTGACCGACTCGCCGATCAGGCGGCCCAGTGCGACATCGGCCGCACCCATGCGCTCAATCTCATTGTCACCGGGCAGGGTGAGGGCGAGCAACGCCTCACGAAGGGCTGGTGGAAAAGCTACCGTGAGTGAGGCATGCAGCTGCA
Source organism: Aquirhabdus sp. (assembly GCA_030151145.1). Taxonomy (GTDB): domain Bacteria; phylum Pseudomonadota; class Gammaproteobacteria; order Pseudomonadales; family Moraxellaceae; genus Aquirhabdus. The sequence goes on from JASLEL010000221.1 coordinate 9,321, forward strand.
AAGGCGCAAAGGACACCGCGACCAGATCGATGGCATCCAGACTGGTGCCGGACATGATGCCGATATAGAGTTCCTTAGGATGTGATGACATGCGCGTCGTGTCCTTGTGAAGGGTAGTGGTACGCGTGCAAGAGAGATGTTCCACGTGGAACAGGTGCCATGGGTATAGGCACCACTGCTGCTAAAATCAACAACGAGGATACCGCGTATAGTCTAAAAAAGGTAATATAGCACGCAATATGATACGACACGATGCACACTGTATATGACATCTTTTCTACCCGCAGAACAGCAGCTTGCCCTGATCGAACGTGGCACCAGTGAAATTATCCAGCGCGACGAACTTCTGAAGAAGCTTCAGGAGAATCGCCCTTTGCGCATCAAGGCCGGCTTTGATCCCACGGCACCCGACCTGCATTTTGGTCATACCGTACTGATCAACAAACTGCGTACCTTTCAGGAGCTGGGCCATGAGGTGTATTTCCTCATCGGTGACTTTACCGGCATGATCGGTGATCCGACCGGCAAGAGCGCGACCCGCCCACCGCTCACGCGCGAGCAGGTGCTGGAAAATGCGCAGAGCTATCAGGATCAGGTGTTCAAGATTCTCGATCCGGCCAAGACCAAAGTGGTGTTTAACTCCACCTGGTTTGAAAATAAAACCGCTGCCGATATGATTGCACTGGCATCGCAATACACCGTCACGCGCATGATGGAGCGTGATGATTTCAGCAAACGCTTTAAGGCGCAGCAGTCGATTGCGATCCACGAATTCCTCTATCCGCTGGTGCAGGGCTATGACTCCGTCGCGCTCGAAGCCGATGTCGAGTTGGGTGGCACCGACCAGACCTTCAATCTGCTGATGGGTCGTACCCTGCAGGCGCGCTATGGTCAGAGTGCGCAAATCTGTATCACCCTGCCGATCCTCGAAGGTCTGGATGGGGTGCAGAAGATGTCCAAGTCACTGGGCAACTATATCGGCGTACAGGATACGCCGGGCAGCATGTACCAGAAGATCCTCTCTATGCCGGATAGTCTGATCCCGCGTTATTTTGAACTTTTGAGCTTCCGTCCGCTCGCTGAGGTCGAGGCGTTGCTTGCCGAGATGGCGGCGGGTCTGAATCCGCAGGAGCTGAAGAAGCGTCTGGCGGAAGAGATCATTGAACGTTTCCACGGCAGTGAAGCGGCAGCCGGCGCGCATAAGAGTGCGGGCAACCGGATCGTGGATGGCGAGATCCCTGAGGATTTGCCTGAAGTGAGCTTGAGTCTGGAAGGGCAGGATGCGCTGTTCATCACCAGCGTACTCAGTCGTGCGGGATTGACCAAGAATGCCGCGCAGGCCAAAGATGCGCTGGGTCGTGGTGCCGTCAAAGTCGATGGTACGCTGGTCGATGCATCGTTCAGCTTGGCTCTGGGCGCCAATGTGATCATTCAGGCAGGCAAGAAAGCCATCGCCCGTGTGGTCGTGACGGCTTAAAGTGTACCTGCGACTCAAGCGATGGGTCGCAGGTATTTGTTTTCTGATGCTCCGCTACTGCAGGTTATGCTGTCATGTCTGATTCCCTGAAGACTTTTTTTGCTCATCTGCACGACAGCCTGCGCTTGCCTGATGGACAGCCCGGTGCGCTGGTCAAACTCAGTCTGGGTAAATATCGTGGCAACGAGCTAAACCTTGAGAAAGTCTCGATTCGTCCAATCACGATCAAGGGTCAGCAGCAGCTGTCTTTTACTTATCAGTACCAGACGCGGGACATCACCAAGAATTTTGCCCTGACCGATGGCGAGGCCCTGATCCATCGCTATCTGGACCCCAGTCAACCGGAGCTGTTTAAAAGCGCCTTACTGCGTGTGGCCGGTGCAGAGCATCAGTTGCTGTACAACAAGAAAAACGAAGCCACTCTACAGTCGCGTAACGTGGTCGATCAGGATAGTCATGCGACCAAGGCGCATGACCGCAGCAAGCAGCGCTATGTCGATCAGACGAGACCGTTCTTAACCAAGCTCGGCGTCACCGATCCGGCACAGCAGATCATCCCAGCCATGTCGCGCAAGTGGAAGCAGATCAATAAATTCATCGAGATTTTTCAGCATGCTTTCGACACACTTCATCTGCCGCCTGAGCAAGCAGTACATGTGGTGGACTTTGGTGCCGGGAAGGGCTATCTGACCTTTGCGCTGCATGACTATCTGCGCCATGCACGCGGCTATCAGGCTGAAGTGACCGGGGTTGAGCTGCGTGATGAGTTGGTCCAGTTTTGCGAACGGGCCATCTCAGATCTGAACATCGAGGGTTTGCATTTCTATCAGGGCGATGTACGTAGCTATCATCCGGCGGCAGTGGATGTCATGATCGCGCTGCATGCCTGTGATATCGCGACCGACTATGCGCTACATACCGGTATCCGCTTGCAGGCGGACATCATCATGTGTGCACCGTGCTGTCATAAAGAGGTTCGCCCACAGTTACAAATGCCGCATGTGTTGAGGCCGGTATTGCAGCATGGTGTGCACTTGGGACAGGAGGCGGAGATGCTGACCGATGGCTTGCGTGCGCTCTTGCTCGAAGCCTGTGGCTATGAGACCAAGGTCTTTGAGTTCGTCTCACTGGAGCACACCCAGAAGAATAAAATGATCCTTGCGATCCGTCGCGATACGCTGTCTCAAAATGCTGCGCGTCGTGAGCAACTGCATCAGCAGATCACGGCGATCAAAGATTTCTACAGCATTCGCGAGCAGCGTCTGGAGACATTGCTGCGCGAAGACGGCCTGCTGATCTGATCGCAGCACTGTGTATAGATATATCTTATGCCTATGTGCTCTGCAATACCGCTTAGCTTAAATCGTCACTGATAACACTACATGAAGATAGTGCTGGTCTGCCGGCTGATGGCGACCAGTTGGTCGTCATCATTCCAGATATGTGCCTCCGCATGGGCATAGCCTGCTCTGGCGTGATCGGTCTTGACCTGATACTGCCACCAGGCGTTACTGCTCTTGGACTCAGGGGATGCCAAGAACTCCAGCGTCCAGCACATCGTACTGGCAGGGGCGACCGTGGTATACATGGGCAATACTGATGGTGGCCATGCATCAATCAGGGCGACCAAGTGCGCCGCCGTCATCACCTCAAATTGACCTTTCCAGCGCATCCAGCCGCCAAAGTCCGGCTTCTCAGCACTTGAGAAGGGACGTGCGCCGACTGCCCAGCGTGTATCAACCTGCTGAAAGAATTCCGGGGTGATATTCGGGATATAAGGAAAAGAAGTCAGCTCTGCGGGTCGGGTATAAACGGGTGCAACCGGATACTGGGCCACTTCGATGACGGACTCACGTGGACTGCCAAAACTGGCGAGCAGAACTGTTTGGACCTGACCTTGCTGGATCAGGCGTGCTTCGGCCTGTGTCACGGATTTGCCACTGCGAAAAAACTCCGTGCGGATTTCAATCTCGCCGGGGGTCACTGCACCGATAAAAGAAATGGAGGCCGAACGGAGTAGACGTGGTGTGGACGTGGTCTGGTTTAGCTCATGCATCAAACGAGCGACTAGGAGACCCGCGATCAATCCGCCATAAGTCGCCCGTCCCTGACCCCAGCCTGTGGGGATGGTCAGTGTCGATTGAGCGGCTGCGGTGGTGAGAAGGGTATGGATAGACATGGCGTACTCCGGCCTACGGATGCCTTTGAGCCTACACGAAAAAGCCAGCCGAGTAACTCGCAAATATGACCGAGCGGTCATCATTGCATGCGATGAGAGGGGATGAGTGCAGACGTTCCACGTGGAACATCTGTGCTGAATCAGGCTGGTCAGTCTCAATAAAAAAATGACTGATCTCAAACCAGTCATCGTATGGATGGATCGGCGTTATATTTTTAGCGTGGCGGACCCGATAGCTCTTTACGGATAAAGCCATAGATCGCCAGCACAAAGACGGCACCAATCACGGCACCAAACAGGCCAGCGGCATTATCCTGATAAAAACCAAAATGACGTCCTGCGACATTGGCGAGCCAAGAGCCTGCGATGCCGAGCAGCATGGTGATGAGAAAACCCGCTTTCTGTGGACCGGGATAGAGGGCGCGTGCCAAGAGTCCAGCAAAAAAACCGATCACTATACTGTAAATGAGGCCGTGTCCTTGCATTGCTCTATCGCCTTATCGGGTGGGTCGGTCTTTAGAATGATGATGTGTCTTTCTGTGTGGGCAGATAATACTGGATCTGACTATCCAGCCAGCGGCGCAGCTCTTGCCGCAGAGGATCCAGTGCGCGTTCAATCATGGCGTTGGCCTGTTCCTGCAGTTGCTCTTCCAGTGGCGAAAGCAGTCGCTCTGCCTGTGTCGCCGGATTTGCTGGGGTGGCGGCGGGTGTGCTGCTGCTCGGCTGGCTGATGTCGAGATCATCGGGTTGTTGCTGATCTTTTTCCCAGTCTTCAAAGCGGGTTTCCGGCTCCAGCAAAAGACAGATGCTGCTCAGTTCACGCAGCACCTGACGTCGTTCGCTGTAAGGTGCAGCCAGCCAGCGTTGCGGAAAATTATTTCCCAGTTGTAGAGACATATGCTTCCCCTTAATTTAATCTCAAAATCAGACGCAGGCTTGCGCTATGCAGATGAGTTCAGATTGCCTGTGCCAAGCGATGCATGACCGGCGTAATCCCTTGCTGCTGGTAGGCCCGGTAACGCGTTCGTCCCTGTATCTTGGCCTCTTCATGGGCTTCGATGATTTCAAAAATACGCTCCACCTGTGCCGGGTCAATGGTGGCCGCTGCGAGATTGATACAGAGCAGTGGCCGACGCATTGGATCTTCTTCATGGGTGGTGTCGATGGCATCCTGTCGTGCTGCAAGATAGGCCTCGATCGAAGTCGACAGATGTACGGCGACCTGCGGATCATAGATGCGTGCATCACTGATGCGATGTGGAATGAAGCTGGTCGGCTGGTAGGTCCACAGCAGTTCGTCCAGCACATGTTGCTCGCTATCATCCCGGCAGAGCAGCAGTACATCCAGACCCTCCATGAGGGCCCGTTGACAGAGCTTACAGGCCAGATGCTGGGCACGTGCATCCGCATGCTCCAGCAGATAAAAACTGACCTTACTCATCGATCATTGATCCTGCGTGCTGTGCTTACACACCGGCGCGTTTGCGCAGGAACTGCAGGATCATCGGTACTGGGCGTCCTGTAGAGCCTTTATTGGCACCCGTGGTATTGGCGGTACCGGCGATGTCGAGGTGGGCCCAGCGGTACTGTTTGGTATAGCGCCACAGGAAGCAGGCGGCGGTGGTCGCACCGGCAGTACGGCCGCCGATGTTTGCCATGTCGGCCACCGGCGAGTCGAGCAGTTCCTGATAGTCTTCGAGCATCGGCAGACGCCAGACGCGGTCATGGGATTCAAGCCCTGCCGCCGTCAGTTCATTGACCAGTGCCTCATCCGCGCTAAAGAGCCCTGTCACCACATCACCGAGTGCAATGATACATGCACCTGTCAGGGTTGCCATATCGATGACGACGTCGGGATTAAAGCGTTCGATATAGGTCAGCGTGTCGCACAGCACCAGACGGCCTTCGGCATCGGTGTTGAGGATTTCGACGGTTTGTCCGCTCATGGAGGTGACGATGTCGCCCGGACGGGTGGCGCGACCCGATGGCATGTTTTCGGCGCAGGCCAGCGCACCGACCAGATTGATCGGCAGACGGGCCACGCAGACGGCGCGCACGATACCGAGCACGGCAGCCGCGCCGCTCATGTCAAACTTCATGTCTTCCATGCCGGGGCCGGGCTTGAGCGAGATACCACCGGTGTCGAAGGTAATGCCTTTGCCGACCAATACCACGGGTTTGCTGCTGTCGTTTTTGCCGGTGTATTCCAGTGTGACCAGACGACCGGGACGCTCGGAGCCTTTGGATACCGCAAGAAAGGTATTCATGCCGAGTTCGGCCATCTGGGCTTCGTCCAGTACGGTCACATGCAAAAGGTCTGGGAATTCTGCCGCCAATGCCTGTGCCTGTTCGGCGAGATATTCTGGGAAAACCACATTGCCGGGCTGGTTGGCGAGATTACGTGTGAAGGTTTGTCCGATATGGGTCGCGTTGACCAGATTAATGCGCGCTTGCAGACCTGCGGCATCGGCTGATTGCAGGGTGATGCTCTTCAGGATGGTGGTGGATTTCTTGCTCTTGTAGACATCAAAGTGGTAAGCCTTGTTGGCCAATGCCAGTGCAAAAGGTTCCAGCGTCGCATCCGAAATGCGTTCAACCGAGATCACGGCACGCTCGGTGCGCTCAGCCAATGCCTTGATGATGGCAGCTGCCAGCTTCTGGGATTGTCCTGCATTGAGCTCACTGGCATTGCCTGTGCCGACCAGCAGTAACTGCTCAAAACCTTCTAATGCGGTCTGATACAGTGGCAGGGTCTCGCCCAGTTTACCGCCGAATCCGGAACGTTCTGCCAACTGACGGATCTGCTGTACGGCATCGTCGGACCAGGCTGCTGGCAGATGGGCCAGTTCATTGTCGACGAGCACGACCAGAATGTCGTTAGGATGTTGGGCGACCGCTTGCGACTGGATGTCGATGGAGAGGGCAGCCAGCAGGGGCAGAGGATGTTCGGCGGGATTGACAGCAGAC
>JASLEL010000253.1 GCA_030151145.1 Aquirhabdus sp.
CCCACGCCTATCATGTATTTGCCCAGCATGGATACGAGCAGCATATCGTCAGCCCCAAAGGCGGCCTCTCCCCGCTAGAACCGCGCTCACTCAAGTGGCCGAACATCGATGCGACCGCCAAAGCATGGCTGGCTGACGACACCAGCATGGCGCTGCTTGCCCACACGGCGCATCCTGATGAGATCAATGCAGCGGATTTTGATGTGATTTATTTCACGGGTGGTCACGCCGTGATGTGGGATTTTCCGGATGATGAAGGGCTGCAGCGACTCACCCGCGAGATCTATGAGCATGGCGGAATCGTTGCATCCGTCTGCCACGGCTATTGCGCACTATTAAATACCAAGCTGTCCGATGGCACCTTGCTGGTTGCAGGGCGCAAACTGACGGGCTTTGCTTGGGTCGAGGAAGTCTTGGCTGGCATCGCCAAGAAAGTCCCTTACAACGCCGAAGCAGAGATGAAACAGCGCGGCGCGCTGTATGAAAAAGCCTTCCTGCCCTTCACCTCCTATGTCGTGACCGATGGGCGACTGGTGACGGGTCAGAATCCTCAGTCCGCGCAAGCAACGGCTGAACGTGTCGTAGAACTTTTGTGACATTATCGATTCAGATATTGATTCATCTGGTCCAATTGTTTAAAAGTTGAATGGTTTAGAAGAACAATATCCCGAACCTCGCATGGTCGCATCCTGGATGGTTGCGGCGATGCGCTGATTGGTTTTTGTGAAAAAACAATCAGCGATACAGATGTATCTACAGCAGATTTGAGACACCTATAGAAGACTCTCATTTGAAATTCTTTGTCACTCATTATTTTCTGTTGTCTTTGAGTGGCAAGAACGTCGGCGTCCACATTCACGGAGAAAGACATGTCCACTGCATCCAAATGCCCCTTCCATACTGCCGGGACCGGAACCTCAAACCGGGACTGGTGGCCCAATCAATTGCGCGTTGATCTCCTTAACCAGCATTCCGCAAGATCCAATCCACTGGGCGAAAAGTTTGATTATGCCCAGGAATTCAAGACGCTGGATTACCATGCCTTAAAAGCTGATCTGGTCAGACTGATGACCGACTCGCAAGACTGGTGGCCTGCCGACTTTGGTCACTATGGCCCGCAATTCATTCGCATGGCTTGGCACAGTGCCGGTACCTACCGCGTTCAGGATGGACGTGGTGGTGGTGGACGCGGACAGCAGCGCTTCGCCCCGCTAAACAGCTGGCCCGATAACGTCAATATCGACAAATCCCGACGTCTGCTGTGGCCCATCAAGCAAAAATACGGTCAAAAGATTTCATGGGCCGACCTGATCATTTTGGCTGGCAATGTGGCGCTGGAGTCGATGGGATTCCGCACTTTCGGCTTTGCCGGTGGTCGCGTCGATGTCTGGGAGCCAGACAACGACGTCAACTGGGGCGCGGAGACGACATGGCTGGGTGATGACAAGCGTTTCCATGGCGCGCGTGAGCTGGATAACAATCTGGCTGCGACCCACATGGGTCTGATCTATGTCAATCCCGAAGGCCCGAATGCCAGCGGCGACTATCTCGCAGCCGCGCACGACATCCGCATTACCTTTGGCTATATGGCGATGGACGACGAAGAGACTGTCGCTCTGATCGCAGGTGGTCATTCGTTTGGCAAGACCCATGGTGCAGGACCCGACTCGCACAAAGGTCCAGAACCCGAAGGCGCGCCACTGGAAGCGCAAGGCTTGGGCTGGATCAGCAATTATGGTCAAGGCCATGGCAAAGACACAATCTCCAGTGGTCTTGAAGTCACGTGGTCCAAGACCCCAGCGCTCTGGAGCAATAATTTCTTTGAGAATCTCTTCAAATATGAATGGGAGCTGACCACCTCGCCTGCCGGAGCCAAACAGTGGATCGCCAAAGACGCACCGGACATCATCCCGGATGCGCATATTCCCGGCAAATTTCACAAGCCCACCATGCTCACCACCGATCTGACGCTGCGCTTTGATCCCGAGTTTGGCAAGATTTCCAAGCGTTTCTATGAAAATCCACAAGCCTTCGCCGAAGCCTTCGCCCGGGCGTGGTTCAAACTCACCCATCGCGATATGGGTCCCAAAGCCCGCTACCTTGGCCCTGAAGTGCCAAAAGAAGATCTGATCTGGCAAGATCCACTGCCAGCAGCCACCCACCATCCTACCGCTGCCGATATTACCGATCTGAAAACCAAGATCGCAGCATCAGGCTTAAGCGTGTCTGAGCTGGTTTCGGTCGCATGGGCATCTGCTTCTACTTTCCGCGGGGGTGACAAACGCGGTGGTGCCAATGGTGCACGCCTTGCACTGGCCCCACAGAAAGACTGGGCCGTCAATCAGCGCAGCATCAAGGCGCTGGATAAACTCAAAGAAATCCAGCATGCATCTGGCAAAGCCTCACTCGCAGATGTCATTGTATTGGCGGGTGTCGTTGGTGTAGCGCAAGCAGCCAAAGCGGCCGGCATCAGTGCCGAGGTGCCCTTCACCTCCGGTCGCGTTGACGCCCTGCAGGCAGAGACCGATATCGCCTCCTTTGCCATGCTGGAGCCGCATGCCGATGGTTTCCGCAACTACAAGCAGAGTAATGTGGGTGCGCCCACTGAAGCACTGCTGATCGACAAAGCCCAGCAACTGACCCTGACGGCACCCGAGTTGACCGTACTGGTCGGTGGTCTGCGTGTGCTCGGGACTAATTTTGATGGCAGCAAACATGGCGTACTCACCGATCAGGTCGGTGTGCTGTCCAATGACTTCTTTGTCCATCTGCTCGATATGGGCACCGAATGGCAGCCCGTGGATGCAACGGCTGAAGTCTTTGAAGGCAAAGACCGCAAGTCAGGCAGCGTGAAATACACCGCCACGCGTAATGATCTGGTCTTCGGCTCCAACGCTGTCCTGCGTGCCCTCGCGGAGGTCTATGCCACTACGGACGCCAAGGCCAGATTCGTCACGGACTTCATTGCCGCATGGGCCAAGGTAATGGATCTGGATCGCTTTGATCTGTGATAAAAAGGATGAGCCGGGGTGAATGTGAGAAGCAACAAACAACGCCCTCTCGTCAATAAAAAAGCGACAGCTCAGGCAGCTGTCGCTTTTTCATTGAGTTGAATGTTGCACTCAAAACATGTCACTGCAACGGTGATCGTGAGCCATCAGACAGCCCAGACTTTCACCTGTAATTATAATCGCTGAACATCGACGGCAACCTGCAATGCCGCCGTACCTCCGCCTTCGAAGATCACGCCTTGCAGCGGCGTGACATCGGCAAAATCGCGCCCCCATCCGGTGACGATATGCTGACCATTGGGCATCAGATCGTTGGTCGGATCAAATTCGACCCAGCCCACCTCCGGGATAAACACCGCAAACCAGGCATGCGAGGCATCTGCGCCGACCAGCTTTTGCTGCCCCGGTGGTGGCAGAGTCTCGATATAACCGCTGACATAACGGGCCGGAAAGCCCAAGGAGCGCAGGCAGGCAATCGCCACATGCGCGAAGTCCTGACAGACCCCGCGTCGTTGCTTCAGCACTTGCTCGGGTGGCGTGTTGACATTGGTTGCAACCGAATCAAAGATAAAGTCGCTGAAGATGCGATGGGTAAAAGCCTGCAGCGCCGGAATCACATAAGCCTGATCAAAAAACAGATCGGCCGCATAGTCGGCAAACTGCGCTGAGCGAAAGATGAGTGAGGAGTCGAGTATGTATTCTTTGACGATGCGCAGTTCTGGCGTGCCCGCTTCGATCAACAGACGACGCAGCTCACCACAGGTCAGCGGATGGGACGTCAGTTGCTCAAGCGGCGGCAGTTCGCTGATCTCAAACTGACTCTCCACCTCGACGGTGAGCTTGTCATGCGGCACCTGAATCGAGAAATAAAAGGTCTGATTACCAAAATAATCGGTGCCTTCGTTCTGATAGACCGGCAGTGGCGTGACATCAATGCGGCGGCTCAGGCAGAGCTGATTGTCGGTATTGCGCGGCAGCAGGTGGGTCATGTTGTAGCACAGGGTGACCGGCGCGTTGTACTGATACTCGGTCACATGGCGCACGCTGTATCTCATAGGTCGGTCTTCCAGGGTGCATTGATCAGTTGCTGCGGTCCCGAAGCATGATCGAAGTATTTATCACTAAACAAGGTTGTGAATTGATCCAGTTGGCTGACGATCTGGGTCAACAGTGTATCGAGCTGCAGGCGGTTTTGCGTCGTGTCATCGACTTGTGCCAGCACGTCAAGATCCGCCAGCTGAATGTCATTCAGCGACTTGATGATCAAGCGCATATCCGGTGTCAGCCCCGAAGTCTGGCTGTCCTGATGTGGCAGATCCTGCAGATATTGGCGCAGGCGCTCGATCTGGTAGCTTAAGGAGCGCGGATTGGTCCGGTCGATCATCATCAGATCAAGGCCAAACAGGATGTGCATCTGCCCATGATAGCGACGCCGGAAAGAAATCAGCGCCTCGACACTCATCAGCACCGACTCCAAAATCTGCTGCTCTACCCCCGGCAGGGATCGGGTCAGGGTGTGTTTGAGCAGGATGGCGGTCAGGCGGGCGCGCTCGACGCGACGCCCAATCTCCTGAAAGCGCCAGTCGAGTCCACGTAGCATGCTTTCGTGATTGAGACCCGATAGCGCCAGCAGTGAAGTCACCAGTTTGTCGAGCGAGGCCTCCGGTACTTCGGGCAGGCCGTCCTTATAGGCGATTTCGATATTAAAAATATGATCGCGCAGCTCGTTTAAGATAATGCGGGTATCTGAGGAGAGCATTTCCTTGACCTGCTCGCCGCAGGTGAGCATACGCAGCAGGTTATATTTAATCGAGCCGATGCGCTGACCATCCGAGATCAGCGACGACAGCTCAAAGTTAGGATCATTGATCGGATCACCCACCGGCATCGAGCCCGTCAGATTGGACAGCGCGCGCATCAGGACTTCACGACAGTCGTTCGGCAGATATTCCACACCATTGAGCTGCTTGAAGATGGTGCGGATCAGACGCAGACTCATCTCGGCCCGCTCAGCGTAGCGGCCCAGCCAGAATAGATTTTCGATGACACGACTCGGCAGATTGGTCATCATCACTTCATCGCGCAGGATCGTATCGGTCAGTGCGACTTGTGTGCTGTCGGCTTGCTCACCCAATATCCACGTGTCTTTACTCCGCTCACCCGAGAGATCGCTGACGATGACCTCATCCGCAGACTCCGCCACCCGCAGCAGACTGCCGGGCATCACGCAGTAACCATCCTGCCCTGCCACGGTAAAGGTGCGAAAAATCCCCGGTCGATACTCCATCTGATCATGATCCCAGACTGGCACCCGCGACCCGGGCACATACTCCTGCGCCACAAAAAGGTGCGGATGATTCTGGATATCCAAAATGGTGCGCGCGCGACTCTCAGCATCCAGACTATGCCCATAGATACTTTTGCTATCAAAGCTGCGATAGGCGGGCTTGATGATCAGTTGATCCAGATTTTGCAGCACATATTCACGGTCTGCGGCACGACCACACCACCACGTCTGGGCGGTGGGGATCATGAGCGGCTCTCCGAGCAAAAACTGGCTGATCTCCGGCAGGAAGGTCAAGAGCACCGGCGCTTCAAGAAGCCCGGAGCCTAAGGGATTCGCCAGAACCACATTGCCTGAGCGAGCAACCTCAAGCAAGCCGGGCACACCCAGCAGCGAGTCTGAGCGCAGCTCGGTCTGGTCACAGTAGGTGTCATCGATCCGGCGCACGATCACATCGACTTCAGCGAGGCCGTTTAAGGATTTAAGCCACACCCGACCATTGCGCACCGTGAGATCACCGCCCTGTACGAGCGGAAAGCCCAGATAGTTGGCAAGAAACGCATGTTCAAAGTAGGTGCTGCTATACGCACCGGGGGTTAAGACCACGATACGCGGCGTGCTGGTCTTGTGACTGGCGAGACTTGCCAGCGTCAGGCGCAGGGTGTGAAAAAAACCCGACAGCCGCCGTACATTGCTGCTGCGAAACAGGTTGGGAAAAACACGCGAGATCGCGATACGGTTTTCAAGCAGATAACCGGTGCCGCTTGGCGCTTGAGTACGATCACCGATGGCGACGAACTGACCATGAACATTGCGCACCAGATCGATGGCATGAAAAATCAGATGCTGCGCACCCGGCAGACGCATCCCCGCACACTGCCGCAGGAAACCAGGATGGGCGTAAATGATCTCTGACGGAATAATGCCTGCTTTCAGCAGTTGCTGCTCGCCGTAGAGGTCTTTGAGCATCAGGTCAAACAGCTGTGAGCGCTGCGACAGACCCGGCTCGATGGCAAGCCAGTCAGCTTCACTGATCAGATTGGGGATGATGTCGAGCGACCAGACGTTCGGCGACAGCGGATCGCTGTTGAGGTTATAGGTGGCACCGTCATCGCGCAGGATGCGCTGGGCCTGCCGATGTCGGCTTTGCATGCCCTCAATACCCAGCTCGCTGATGCCACCCATGACTTCGCTCCACTCCGGGCGCACGGCGTTGTTCTGGTCAAACGCTTCGTTATAGGTGCCGGCGGGTGGCACATTGTCCGCGAATAATCCGAACTGGTAGGTCGGTGCCATCGATTCAGGAAAAGAAGTCATGGATTCAGATTACCCTGTTCATCATTACAGCCAGTTTTATCGCCCAATATTAAAACGCTGGGCGCCTGAGCTTATAGCTTAGTATACGACCTGCGCAGATCCAAAGTATGTGGATACTCGTCACTCGGCTCCTCGACCGGCGGTGCCATCGGACGCGGCACCTGCTCATGCGGATAGAACGTGCGTATCGCGCTGAAGGCTGGCGGCGGCATCAGCACACCTTGGGTAAAGCCATGATCCCAGAAGCGGTTGACCCGCCGCGCTTCGGCTTCATTGCTATTGACCGGCAGGGTGTCGTAATGTCGCCCACCGGGGTGGCTGACACTATAAGTGCAGCCGCCAATCGACAGGCCATTCCAGGTATCGACCAGATCAAAGACCAGTGGCGTATTCACCCCCAGTGTCGGATGCAGGGCCGACGGTGGTGCCCATGCCCGATAGCGCACCGCCCCGACCATCTCGCCTTTACGGCTGGTAAGACGCAGCGGCACGCGGACGCCATTGCAGGTCAACACATAGCGGCTATCGGTCATGCCCGTGAGACGGATCTGCAGACGCTCCACCGACGAGTCCACATAGCGCGTGGTCCCGGCCTGTGTCACCTCCTCGCCCAAGACATGCCACGGCTCGATCGCCCAGCGCAACTCCAGCTCGATATCGTCGATCTGCTGACGACCATAATGCGGGAAACGGAACTCCTCAAACGGCAGCAACCATTCAAGCTTGAAGGGATAACCGTGCTGCTGCAGGTCAGCCACCACCTCCTTGATGTCCTGCCAGACATAGTACGGCATCATGAATTTATCATGCAGCAGCGTGCCCCAGCGGATCAGCGGTTTCTGATACGGCGTCTTCCAGAACCGCGCCACTAGACAGCGCAAGAGCAAGAGCTGCACCAGCGACATGCGTGCATGCGGTGGCATCTCAAAGCCACGGAATTCCAGCAGACCCAGACGTCCACTGCTGCTGCCTGCAGCATAGAGCTTATCGATACAGAACTCGGAGCGATGGGTATTACCCGTGATATCGACCAAGAGATTGCGCATCAGCCGGTCAACCAGCCACGGCGTATCGACCAGTCCATTTGGCATGTTGGCAAAGGCGATCTCAAGCTCATACAGCGCTTCATCACGCCCCTCATCTGGACGCGGTGCCTGACTGGTCGGCCCGACAAACATCCCCGAAAACAGATAAGACAGGCCCGGATGATGCTGCCAAAACGTCACGAGACTACGCAGCAAGTCAGGACGCCGCAGCAACGGACTATCGGCAGGCGTACGACCACCCAAGGTCACATGATTGCCGCCACCAGTGCCGGTATGGCGACCATCGAGCATGAATTTCTCGGCAGCAAGGCGGGACAGATAAGCCTGCTCATAGAGCGTCTCGGTGTTGTGCACCAGCTCATCCCAGCTGCCTGCCGGATGGATATTGACCTCGATCACCCCCGGATCAGGCGTGATCAGGAGTTTCTGCAGGCGGTAATCGCGCGGTGGCTCATAGCCCTCGATCACCACCGGCAGGTCAAGCGCACTCGCCACGGCTTCGATGGCATTGATCAGCGCAATATAATTCTCAAGGTAAGTCACCGGCGGCAGAAACACATGCAGCTTGCCATCGCGCGGCTCCAGACACAGCGCGGTACGGATGACGGTTTTGGTGATCTTAAGCTTGGGCTGCTGCTGAGGGTGCTGCTTTTGCTGGATGGCAATCGGTGCCGCCTGATCGCCGGTATCAAACACCGGCAGCGGATCGCGTGGCTCAAAGGGATCGCGCTCTGGCTCAAACTCCTCCTCCACCACTGGCGGCAGAGAACCTAGCGGCAGGCGGTAGCCCATGGCGCTGTCACCCGGGATCAGGGTAATCACGCCTGAGCGCATCGGCCACAGGCTGCTCAGCCACACATAGCCGTTGAATTCGATCGGCAGGATATAACCCGTCGTATGCTCAAGGCCACGCGTCAGCAAACGCGCCAGTCGCTGCCGCTCGAGGTCGTCTTTGAGATTGGCGGTACGGGGATCGGCACCCTCAGGGAGTGATCGCTCCAACCACAGGTAATACAGGGTATCTTCATAGGTCGGCTGCAGATATTGTCCGCCCAAGCCCAACTGACGGCATAGCGCCTGCCCGAAGCGCTCGGCATCGGCGATGCTATGCCCATAATCTTGATCGATGCGGGCAAATAGCTTCGGATCTTGCCACAGCGCCACGCCATCGGTGCGCCAGAAGCAGCCCAGCGCCCAGCGCGGCACCTCTTCACCCGGATACCATTTGCCCTGACCATAGTGCAGCAGGCCATTGGCACCAAACTTGGATTTGAGGCGCAGCAGCAGGTCTTTGGCAAGACGCAATTTATCTGCGCCCAATGCTTCGGTATTCCACTGCTCGCCGTCCATGTCGTCGATCGACACAAAAGTCGGCTCACCGCCCATGGTCAGCCGCACGTCCCCAGCATTCAGCTCGACATCAACCGCCCGACCCAGCGCCTTGATGTGCTCCCACTCATCATCGCTATAAGGGCGCGTGACGCGTGGATCTTCATGGATGCGCGTGACGACATTGGAATAGCTAAATTTACA
>JASLEL010000027.1 GCA_030151145.1 Aquirhabdus sp.
GGGTATTAAAGACATTTTCGGTGCGCCGGTGGGTGACACGCTGACGTTACATGCAACACCGGACGTCGATGCGCTGCCCGGGTTCAAGATGGTTAAGCCGCAGGTCTATGCAGGTCTGTTCCCGATTGATTCCAGTGACTTTGAAGCCTTCCGCGAAGCCTTGCAAAAGCTGCGCATCAATGACTCGGCGCTGTTCTTTGAGCCGGAGTCGTCGGACGCACTGGGCTTTGGTTTCCGCTGTGGTTTCCTCGGCATGCTGCATATGGAGATCGTGCAGGAGCGTCTGGAGCGCGAATACGACCTTGATCTCATCACCTCGGCACCGACCGTGATCTATGAAGCCGTGCTGAAGAGCGGCGAGACCATCTATGTGGACAACCCGTCCAAGATGCCTGAAGGCGGCACCACCGAAGAGCTGCGTGAGCCAATTGCTGAGTGCCATATCCTCGTGCCGCAGGACTATCTGGGTAATGTGATGACCCTGTGTATCGAGCGTCGCGGTGTGCAGAAAGATCTGAAATTCATGAGCAATCAGGTCGCCCTGACCTTTGAGATTCCGTTGGCCGAAGTCGTGCTGGATTTCTTTGACCGCTTAAAATCGGTGTCGCGCGGCTTTGCTTCGCTAGACTATAACTTTGTGCGCTTTGAAGCGTCGCGTCTGGTGAAAGTCGACGTACTGATCAATGGCGATAAAGTGGATGCGCTGGCGATGATCACCCATCTGGACGAGGCACGCTATCGCGGTAATGCGCTAGTCGACAAGATGAAAGACCTGATTCCGCGTCAGATGTTTGATGTGGCGATTCAGGCCGCGATTGGTAGTCAGATCATTGCCCGCTCAACCGTCAAGGCCATGCGCAAGAACGTCTTGGCCAAGTGCTATGGCGGCGACGTATCGCGTAAGAAAAAACTGCTCTCCAAGCAAAAAGAAGGCAAGAAGCGCATGAAGCAGGTCGGTAGCGTCGAGATCCCGCAAGAGGCTTTCCTTGCGGTGTTACAAGTCGATAAAAAATAAACCGTGTTTTTTCAATATCGCGCCATGTAGATCAAAGATCATAGCGCGTGAATGAAGACTACTGTGAAGGGTTAAACGGCAATGGATTTTGATTTTAATAACTGGGTATTGGTACCGGCGACGCTGATTCTGTTTGTCGTCTGCCTGCTGGATATTGTGATCTGGAAACAGCACAAGCGTGCGAAGACCGGTGAGATTGCGCAGGAAAATGCATTGATCGGGCTGAGCTATGATATTTTGCCGATCCTTGCAGTCGTGGTGATCGTGCGTGCGTTTCTGATTGAGCCGTTTAATATTCCTTCGGACTCGATGGTGCCGACCCTGCAGACGGGCGATTATATTCTCGTCAATAAGTTCTCATTTGGCGTGCGACTGCCGATTTTAAATACCAAGATCATCGACAGCGGCGAGCCGCATCGCGGTGATGTGGCGGTCTTCCGCTTCCCCAAAAATCCGTCAATCAGCTTCATCAAGCGCGTTATCGGTCTACCGGGCGACAAGATTGTCTTTGACGAAGGCACACTGACCATCAATGGTGAGCGTATCTCCAAGACACCTCTGTCAACTGAAATGGGTGATTCGACCTATGAGCGCTTCTATCGCGAAGTGATGGGCACGCATACGCATACCATCCGTGAAGTGGTGGAGGCATGGAGTGCAGGCAGCCCTCAGGCCGAGTTTGTCAAATCCGTCGAGGGTGGTAAGTTTGCCGCCAATTCCGGTCATCACTGGGAGGTGACGGTCCCTGCGGGCAATTACTTTATGATGGGTGATAATCGCGATAATTCGGATGACAGTCGTTTTTGGGGCTTTGTGCCTGAAGAAAATCTCTCCGGTCGTGCGTTCTATATCTGGGCACATAAAGAGCCGGGCCTGCATTGGCCGTCATTTAGCCGTGATGGTGCGATTGATTGATGCGTTGCCGTGAGCAACGGGACGGATGTTGCTTACGATGTGTCGTTGCCGGATCGCGATCATGGGGTGATGAATTTCCTCATTTGCGCCCAGAAACCCAAGCCAGTGGATTGACGAGATGTACTGGACTTGGGTATGTTTTGTGCTGATTCATCGGCGGCCGGGTTGTCATTTGTAAGGTACTGCGATCTGTGACGGCGTATACAAACCAAGGAGAGATGTGATGCGTGGACAGCAAGGGTTGTCGTACTGGGGCGTCGTGACGTTTATTGTGATTGCGTTTCTGACTGTTCAGTTTACGCTGTCAGTGGGTGGTGTCTATCTGGATGATTACACGATCGACAAGCTGATCGAAGCGCGTTTGAAAGCGGCTCCGGTGGATGAAAATCCCGAGACTCTCAAGCGTGAACTGTCTGAGCAGTTCGACCTGAATGGTCTGCGTAATATCAAAATTGATGATCGTCTGACGGTGCTGTCTGATAACGGCATTGTGGTCAAAAAGAGTTATGAGGTCCGCAAGCATTTTATTGCGAATATTGATTTGGTTGTCCATTTTGAAAAAAACTTTGATCAGAAACTCATTCAAGCGAGTTGATGACCTGCTGTCTGGCGTGATCTACGCCATCCCCCACACGGTGATCCGGGGAGGCGCACGTTGAGTGAATCCCTGCATATGACCCGGCTGCAACAGCGGCTGGGTTATCGCTTTGCGCAATTGGCATTGTGCAAGCAGGCGCTGACCCATCGTTCGGTCAGTCCCAAAGTGAATTATGAGCGTCTGGAGTTTATGGGGGATGCACTGCTCAGTGTGATCATTGCCCATGAGCTGTTTTTGCGCTTTCCTGATGAAGACGAAGGGCGCCTGACCCGGCTGCGTTCGACGCTGGTGCGGCAGGATGCGCTGGCGGCGATTGCCCGTGATCTTAAATTAGGCGAACATCTGATCTTGGGTAGCGGTGAGATGAAGAGTGGCGGGCATCGTCGTGATTCGATCCTCGCTGATGCGGTGGAGGCCCTGATTGGCGCCATGTATCTGGATGCGCAGGATCTGGATGTGGTGCGGCAGGTCGTGCTCAAGTGGTATGCACCGTATCTCTTGACGCTGGTGCCTCAGGATACCTTAAAAGACCCCAAAACACGTCTGCAGGAGTTCCTGCAGGGTCGCCATTTGCCATTACCGATCTATAGTCTGGTGTCTACCGAAGGTGAGGCGCATAATCAGACTTTCACGGCGCAGTGCGAGATTGACGGACAGCCACCCACGATTGGTCGTGGACTGAGTCGTCGCTATGCTGAGCAGAGTGCCGCGAGTGATTTATTGGCACAACTTGAGGCACTGTCTCCGGCAGCGCTAGAGGCGCTGGTGAAGGCCACCTTAAAAACTGCGGCCAAAGCATCGTTAAAGAACCCGAATTCCTGAAATCTGCGCCATTATTTCTCCAACACATTCTTTTTTTATTGATTGAACAAGTGAATATTTATGACAACTGATCCCCATCATTCCCCCGAATCCGAAGACCATCTGCCAGATACGCATGATATGCAGGAGGATGGCTTTACCGAGGGCGCAGATGGCTCGGAAGATGACTTGACCTACCACAAGCACGAGGATGACGGTACTGAACAAGCCGCATCGGATGAT
The DNA here is from genome assembly GCA_030151145.1 of Aquirhabdus sp. Taxonomy (GTDB): domain Bacteria; phylum Pseudomonadota; class Gammaproteobacteria; order Pseudomonadales; family Moraxellaceae; genus Aquirhabdus. The sequence goes on from JASLEL010000027.1 coordinate 3,573, forward strand.
CTGGTTAATCAGTTTTTTGCCGGCTCGGCAGAGATTCCGGCGGATTTCCGGGCGGGCTTCGTAGCGATTGTCGGTCGGCCCAATGTCGGCAAATCCACCCTGATGAATCATCTGATCGGACAGAAGCTGTCGATCACCTCGCGTAAGCCTCAGACCACGCGTCACAAGATCGTTGGGATCGACACCCGGGGCCATGTGCAGGCGGTCTATGTGGATACGCCCGGCATGCACAAAAAAGAAGTGCGTGCCATCAACCGCATGATGAACCGGGCGGCAAGCTCGGCCCTGCGGGATGTCAATCTGGTGCTGTTCGTGGTCGATGCGCTGAAATGGGTGCCGGATGATGAGCTGGTGCTGGACAAGCTGGTGCATGCCGACATGCCGGTGGTGCTGGTCATCAACAAAGCCGATACGCTGGATAACAAGCGCGATCTCTTGCCGCATATCGAGAAGCTGTCGACCCGTATGAAATTTAGCGACATCGTGCCGGTGTCGGCACTGCGCGGGCATAATCTGGACCGGCTGCATGAGGTGATTGCGCAGCATCTGCCGTTCTCGCCGCCTTTGTATGATCTCGATCAGGTGACGGATCGCTCGACGCGTTTTTTGGCCTCCGAGATCATCCGTGAGAAGATCATGCGTCAGCTTGGCGAAGAGGTACCTTATGATCTGACGGTGCAGATCGACAGCTATCGCGAAGAGCCTGAAGAGGCGCGTCCGAATGGCAAGGTCAAGGCGGCCTGCACCTTCATTGATGCCACCATTCTGGTCGAGCGTCCGGGGCAGAAGGCCATCGTGATCGGTGATAAAGGATCGAAGCTCAAGCAAATCGGTATGGATGCGCGGCAGGATATGGAAAAACTCTTGGAGCAGAAAGTCATGCTGACCCTGTGGGTCAAGATCAAGGGTGGCTGGTCGGATGATGAGCGTGCGCTCAAAAGTCTGGGCTATAGCGATATTTGAGTGAATATGAGGTCTGAGTCAGGCCGATACAGGATGCCGAGTCGAATGATGTTGAAAAGCGTGATGTTGCCCGTGTTGCTGGGTGTAACTGTGCTGCTTTCGGGCTGTATTACCGATATCGTCACGGTACCGCTCGGTGTAGCTTATGATGTGACCAAGGCGACGGTCAAAGGCACAGCCGCAGTCGTGGGAGGCACGGTAGATCTCTTGACGCCGGATGGCAAAAAGAAAGACGACAGCAAGAGCGATAAAGCCAGCGACAGCAGTAATTCATCGTCTGGCAGCAGCTCATCGGGCAGTTGATATTTACGAGGCTGCAAGGATAGTCGCTGATGCGTAATGAAGCCTTGCATGGATTTGTCCTCCACCAGCGACCGTATCGTGAGAACAGTCGGCTGGTGACCTTTCTGTCGATGGAGGCGGGGCGTGTGGACGGGGTCGCTCGTCAGCAGATGCCTTCGCTGTATCATCCGACCTTGCTGTTTGCCTCCGGCCGTTCGGCCTTAAAATCCTTTAGTAAAGTTGAAACCACGGGCATGGCGTATACCTTGCTCGGCGATGCGCTGTTTGCGGGATTTTATCTCAATGAACTGCTGGTGCGACTTTTGCCGCAGCAGGAACCATTGCCCGAGGTAGTGATCGCCTATGGGCATGCGCTGAGCCAGCTTGCGACTGGACAACCGCTTGTTCCGATCTTGCGCCGCTTTGAGCTGGTGTTGCTGGCGGAGCTAGGGGCTGGCATTGACTTTAGTCGCGATGGGCAGGGGGTGCCAATTCAGCCTGACGGTGTGTACCGGTCTTTGCCGGGTGAGGGTTTTCGTGCTGCCGAGTCGGGTGACGTGGGATGCGTATTGCTGGAAGTGACGCATTTTTTGTCGCATCCTGAGTATGTCGTATCTGCGCCTTGCCTGTCGATGCTGACTCGTGTGCTGCGTACGGCACTGGCGGCTCATCTGGGTGATCAGCCGCTTAAGAGTCGTGCGCTGTGGGTGGCGAGTCGGGGTGGCGCGGCGCAATAAGATCGGTGTCGCGTTAATTTTGGCCTCGCATGGACCTTGATGTTGTCTTGACGACACATCTGTATCTATGAGTGTTACATGTAACTATTGTGTGCTTATAGGACGAGCCTTTACAGCGCATGACGGTGTGAACGCGGTGCTGAGTAGCGTTTTCGATACCTGCACTGTTGACGGATCGTGTTAAACTTGTGACAAAACCCTCATCTGCAGGAGGCGGGAGATCAGTATGTCACTTTTGCTCGGAGTCAATATCGACCACGTCGCGACGCTGCGGCAGGCGCGCGGTACATCTTATCCAGATCCAGTCGCAGCCGCACTGCTGTGTGAGCGGGTGGGTGCCGATGGCATTACCCTGCATCTGCGTGAAGATCGCCGGCATATACAGGATGATGATGTGCGTCGGATGCGACCACTCTTGCAGACGCGCATGAATCTTGAAATCGCGGTGACCGATTTCATGATTGATTTTGCCTGTGAGATTAAACCTCAACATGTCTGCCTTGTACCAGAGAAGCGTCAGGAGCTGACCACCGAAGGCGGTCTCGATGTCATCGGTCAGAAAAAGAAAATCAAAGCCGCCATCCAGCGTCTCAGTGATGCGGGCTGTCAGGTGTCGCTGTTTATCGATGCCTGTGTGCAGCAAATCGATGCGGCTGTCGCCTGTGGTGCACCCGTGGTGGAGCTGCATACGGGTCGCTATGCGGAGGAAACTGGCGAGCACCAACTGCTGGAGCTGGAGCGCATTTCGGATGTGACGGCCTATGCGTCGGATGCTGGTCTGATCGTCAACGCCGGGCATGGGCTCAATATTGCCAACGTCGCCCCCATCGCCAGTATTCCCATGATTCATGAGCTGAATATCG
>JASLEL010000364.1 GCA_030151145.1 Aquirhabdus sp.
GCACCAATTGACCGGTACTGTCGGCCGTTTTTTCGGCCACCAGCATACGCTGATTGTGTGCATAGGCCGAAATATAGCCATTGGCATGCTGGATCAAAATCAGATTGCCGTATTCAGGCAGGCCATTACCTGCGTAAATGACAGTACCGTCAGCGGCAGCACGAATCGGATCACCCGCATTCCCTGCAAAACGCAAGCCTTTGATCTGATGGGCAGGATCAAAACCCTGTGTCAAAGCACTGTCGACCGGCCAGCGCCAGACGACCCCAGCATAGGTAGAGGTCGCACCTGAAGTCGGTGCAGGGCTCACGTAAGTCGTCACACCATTGCTGCCACTGCCTGCAGGAGTCTGCGACGAACTTGCAGCAGGTCGCCCATTCAGTGGCTGTGTCGTGATACCTGCAGGACTTCCCAGCGCAGTCGTTTGTGCACGGGTGCCATTATCCACCAACCTTAAACGCTGATTGACATGAATAATATAATCCGGGCCTATCTGATTGATCCGGGCCAGATCCTGATAATCAAGACCATAGCGTATAGCGATCTTGCTTAAAGAGTCTCCCGGCTGTACGGTGTAATAGGTGGGTACAGGACCAATGGGGCGGCGGACCGGAACCGAAGGTGCCGATGCGCAGCCCACCAGCGCAGCCAGCGTCGCAGCAATAGTCACAGACAGCACGCCTTTCACCGCACGCTGACGGGATAGGGACTTCACAGCAGGCCATTTGACAGACAAATTCGAGTACAACAATCCCTCACCCTCTTTGTTCACGTTTGATATCGGATCAGCCTGCGCACGACATCGCGTGCCAAAACAGATCCAGCCCAACTCTCACCAGCAGGCCAGTGATCAACTCGCCAATCACGCTGCACATGCTCATCCAGCGGGCATACCACGGCATCATACGAAGAAACATGGACACAAGACATGATAACTTACTTTATAACAACGATTTCGCTGCCTGCATTGCACAAATTCCATGTATTCATTCCTTGAATACTCAGATAAGGCTTAATCCTGACGCCGGGTTAAGGTCTGCTTTAAACCGATCAGCGTCGAATAACCAGTCGCATCCAGCCGGATCGGCGTCACACTGACCGCACCGTCTTCCAGTGCAGCAAAATCAGTCCGAAACGGAGCCGTCGCACTGTCCGATACCGGCAAATGCAGCACATGATCCTGTCCCAGCGGATCACCGGACTTGCCGACCCAATACATCTTGCGGCCGCGAGGATCAATTTCGCTATGCACGGGCTGTGATGCCTCGCGCACGCCCATCCGTGTGACCTCGACCTTGCTCAAAGTCGGCTGGTCAGGGATATTGATATTCAGGATATGACCCGTTGGTAGTGATGGCACACCCTGCCGCACAAAATCACGTATCCACGCTGCCGCTGGCAAAAAATGCGCCTTATCGCGGTATTTCTTGACCGAGGCACCAACCAGCGAGACTGCAAGCGCCGGATTAGCCAATCCCCGCCCCTCAAACGCCGCTCCCACGGTACCCGAATAGAGCACATCATCGCCCATATTGGCACCCGCATTGATACCACTGATGACCAGATCAAAAGGGCGCTCAAATAAGCCATTCAACGCGATATAGACACAGTCCGCCGGGAAGCCATTGACCGCCCAGTAACCATTGGGCAATTCCACCGGATGCAGTGGACGGTCGAGCGTCAGCGCACTGGAGGAGCCACTGCGCTCACTCTCTGGCGCGACCACGACTACCTCAAATTCCTGTGCCAGCGTCTCTGCCAGCGCAATCAGGCCAGGGGCAAAAACGCCGTCATCATTACTCAGCAAAATTCTCAATGTCGATCACCTTATTCACATCGGGTTATGTCCATACCGGCGGTGCATCGCATCCGCCTGCTGCCTGTTTCCTGCGGCAGCATCTCCTCGTCAGGCTTGCACTATAGCGGATTTATATGTCGTTGCCATGGATTCTGGCGTTGCGATGGTCTGTCTACAGTCATATGCTTATTTGGCATCCATCACCGCAAACAGGCGCAATCCACCAACCAACAAGGCGATTTATCTACAAAATTCATGCAAAGCCACTGCAAAAGCCTCTAATATACAAATCACTTTCAACGGCATAATAGCTGAGTTCCGTCTTCACGACGTTTGTTTGCCGTGATCATCCGACGGATTCTACGATTTTTTTTGTTTTTCATTATATCGACGATTGCGAGTTTCCTATGCATCCAACGCTGTCTCATACCCGCCTGTCCCTCCTTGGTGCCTTGCTCTTCTCCGCAGGTCTGATCACATCGGCTCATGCAGCCACCCATAAAGCAGCCTCCGCACCTGCAGCCACCAGCAAAGCCGCTGATGACAAAGCTGCAGTTGAAGTTGAAGGCGCTGGCGGTACATCGCAAGAAGAAGTCGCGACCGTCGATGTGCTCAATGAAATCTGTCCTCAGGTACTGGGCACCAATAATGACCGCAACTTCAAGAAAGGCTATGCCAACCTGATTACACATATGCTGCCGGGCATCAAACAGCCCGTGCTCGCCGTACAAGCCATGCATTCAGATCCCGACTACATGAAAACCTACGACGATGCCCGTAGCAAAGCTCAAAGTGCAGGTGCTGAAGATAATCGTGAAGTCTGTCTGGAAGTCCT
>JASLEL010000390.1 GCA_030151145.1 Aquirhabdus sp.
CTCTCATCCGGATACTGGCTTAGGCCTCTGTGATCAGGCCCGCTCAAGACTCCGTCAGATGCTTGGGGAATTGTAGCGAAATCATGTGACGATCTAACCACATGCCCCGGCAAATATCAAATGACATCCGCAGATCAGCAGCGCGTTTTTGATCATGTGTGTGACGGCATCGACACATCTGACCGCCACTCATCAAAAGCGGTGACATAGTCTGCAGGCTTGGTCAGGATGATCTGACCGCACGGCTCGCCGCGCGCCATATATTTGATCTCAAAATGCGTCCGCCGCGCCTCGCCCACCCCCGCGCGGAGATAAGGCAATCGCCAGACATCCTTGATCTGCGCCTCGGCTTCATCCAGATACTCAGGGATATTGCTCGCCAGCGTCAAGGTCGCACCCGCCTGCATGCGTGACAGCAAAAACTGCATAAAGGGCATATTAAACCAGCGCTGAGCCGGATTCTTGGGTTCAGGATTGGGATAGAGGATAAAGACCTGCTTAAGGCACGCGGGCGGCAAGGCATGCACCACCCAAGGGATGGCATCGGCATGAATCGCGGTGAGATTAGAGGATGCCTGCTGCTGTGCGCTGTGCTGGAATTTCTGGCATTTCTCGGCGGTACGCTCGATGGCGTAGAGATGGATATCTGGATGCTTGGCAGCAAAAGTCAGCGCATGCAGCCCCACCCCGGCCCCAATCTCCAGCGCATAGGTCTGGTCCAGCTTGAGATCTGGACGGACAAAATCACGTGGGGCTTTAAACACATCAGGGCGAAACAGGCGCAATGCAGACATGGCAGGCTCATCAACTTCAAAGATCACCCTGCACCGGCAGACGCATAAAAACGCAGGCACCAAGGCCCGCGCATTAAACCACATTTACCACATGAAATGCATCGCAAGCATCACACCGCAGCAACGCTCAATCGTCATCACGGTGGTCGCGTACGTCCGTGCTCGGACCATGATGCTTGACCGACTCGATGCCTTTATCCCGCCCTGCTTCGCTCTCGTAGAGCTGACTGGTGCCGATCACCTGATGGTTACCAGCTTTCAGGTTAAAGAAGGGCTTGCCGGACTTGCTGATTGCGCGTTCATAGCGTTCATCCAGCGGACTGTTGGTCTGCACGGAATGGATGCCGTTCTGGGCAGCGGCGAGCGTGGTATAGAGTTCGCTTTTCAGAATGACTTCGCCATTCCCGGCTTTGAGGACAAAATAAGTTTGGTCGTCTTTGCTGCGTTTGAGTTCATAAAATCCGGACATGTCGGGGGCTCCTTGATCCGATGCGTGAGTGATCACCACTATCTATCGATGCCTCTCCCTGATCACACGCAAAAGCAGCGTGATCAGGGAGCGATTTTAGTTGTACCCGATTTCGTCTCCACAAACGATGCATTTTTGTGACATCGTTTGTACATAAAAGAATAAGCCCACATCACGATCACACTCACGGCGCGGATGACGCGCCAGACGACCGGTTATTTTTTCTTGGACTTATTAAACATACGCTGTACAAACCACGACTGCACCGCATCAGGCGTCAGTTGCAGCAGTCCTTTGACCATACGCCACGGCAGCTCTGGCACGATGACATTGGTCGCCTGATGCTCTATCGCCCGCAGCATTTGCCGTGCGGCAACATCCGCCTCGATCACAAAGGGATAGCGGTCCATCTTGGGCGCGAGGTGCGTATGGATAAAGCCTGGATGGATCACCGTGACGGCGATCTGGCGTGATGCCAGCTCCAGCCGCATGGCATTCATATAGTTACTCAAGGCTGCCTTGCTGGCTGAATACGCTGCACTACCCGGGATCGGCGCAAAGGCGGTAAAGGATGAAATCCCCACCAGATGACCATGACCCTGTGCCAGAAATAGCCGCGTCGCGACATCTAAGGTCGCAATCGCACCAAACAGATTGGTCTCAAACACGCCGCGATCTATCGACAGATCATCGCGCCCACTGCGACGTACCGCAGTGACACCGGCATTGGCGACCACGATGTCGATGCTACCGAGTTTTTGCGCAAGCTCATCCATCGCCTGCACGATGCTCGCCTCATCCTGCACATCCATATGTGCCACCTCAACCTGCACCGCATAGTCCTGCCTGAGTCGGTCGGCAAGCATCTGCAGCTTATCAGTACTGCGTGCCGCAAGGCCCAAGGCATAGCCGTGGGATGCCGCACAGGTCGCCAGTGCCTCGCCGATGCCACTGGATGCGCCGGTAATGATCATGGTTGCCATGGTGTTAATCCTGAACACAGAGTGATGGTGATGTTATAACGGGTATGAGGAAAAAAGACGATGTGTTTTCGATGCTTTTTCGACGAGAGGTGCTGACCGTCTGCGTTTATGCTGACCGCGTTAAATTGCCTGCCTAATTCAGGGCTTTCTGCCAGAACAGCGCCTGCCCGGTCGCCGCATCCAGACTATAGCCGCGAAAGCCTTGCTTCAGATAGAGCGCTTGCGCGCCGGTATTGCCGCTTAAGACTTCCAGAGTCAGTTTGCAGTAGCCGCGCTGACGGGCAATCTGCTCGGCATACGCCAGCAACGCCTGCCCGACGCCTAAGCCCCGCGCTTCGGGTGCGACATAAAGATCATGGATATTGAGCAAAGGCCGGGCGGCAAAAGTCGAGAATCCCTCAAAGGCATTCATGAGACCAACAAATTGAGGTGAAGCACTTTCGGTGGCAGGCAGCCAGACAGCCAATAAGATCAGCCGATCTGTTCGAGCGATCAATGCAGGAATCAGCCGGTCTTTCACCTCAGGCACAAGCGGTGTTTCCCCGCCCATGGTATCCATGGCGTAACCATCCAGCAGAGCTAACACGGCAGCCTGATGATCGCCGTCATGTAAATCCGCCTCAATGACCCTGATCTGACTCGCAGTCATCCCGCCTAAAGGATGCGTCATGCGCCAGCCTTGACCAGACAATCGACCAGTTGATTGGCGATCTCATGTTTATTGGCTTTGGGCAGGACCACCTTCTCAAGACCGACCTGATCGGAGAAAAATACCGTCATGGCATTGTCGTCAGAGGCAAAGCCGATATCGCTGCGCGAGACGTCATTGCAGGCGATCATGTCGAGCAGTTTGCTCGCAAGCTTACCCTGCGCATAGGTCTCCATATGCTGCGTCTCAGCCGCAAAGCCCACCATAAAGGGCCGCTTGGGGTGACGGGCAATGGTGGCGACGATGTCGGGATTCTTGACGAGGTGGATGGTCAGGGTGTCGCCCTGTTTCTTGATTTTCTGATCGGCGACCTGCTCGGCACGATAGTCAGCCACCGCAGCGGTGGCGATAAAGACATCACAGCCCGCCTCGACGATGCGTTCACTGGCCGCCAAGAGATCACGCGCAGAGACGATATTGACCCGCGTCACGCCATTCGGTGTCGTCAGACTGACCGGACCTGCGATCAGCGTCACCTGTGCGCCCGCATCACGGCAGGCTTCGGCCAGTGCAAAGCCCATTTTGCCCGAGCTGTGATTGCTCACGTAGCGCACCGGGTCCAGCGCCTCACGCGTAGGTCCGGCGGTGATCACCACATGTTTACCGGCGAGGATCTGCGGGCGTGGCACTGCGGCCTCGAGCAATGCACCGGTCCGTGCGTAGTGCTGGACGAGCTTCACAAGATCTTCAGGCTCAGGCATACGCCCCGCGCCCACTTCGCCACAGGCCTGACTACCTGCACCCGGCGCGATGACCTGTACCCCATAGTCGCGTAATGTCTCAAGATTGCGCTGGGTCAGGCGATTGGCCCACATTTGCTGATTCATGGCGGGTGCCACGAGCACCGGCGCCTGTGTCGCAAGGATCAGGGTCGCCAGCAGATCATCCGCCATACCGGCTGCGATCCGGGCCATTGCATTAGCACTAGCAGGTGCCACCAGCACGAGGTCCGCCCAGCGCGCCAGCTCAATATGCCCCATGCCCGCCTCGGCATCCGCATCGAGCAGCGAGGTATGCACCGGCTCACCAGACAGCGCCTGAAAAGTCAGCGGCGTCACAAAGGCCTGCGCGCCCGTGGTCATCACCACGCGCACGGCAAAGCCGGCGTCTTTCAGCCTGCGGACCAGAATGGCGCTCTTATAGGCAGCAATACCGCCGGTCACACCGAGCAGGATATGGTGAATGGGTTTGGTTGAAGCAGGCATGGGTGTAGACACTATAGACATTCTCTATCGAAGCATTTCTATGGAAATACTGGACTGAAACACTGAATTGAAACAATGCCATGGCGCTGAGCACATATGCGGCATGAGGCCGAATACGCAACGCGTTTGCATTTATTGCGCTAACAATAGCACTAGACTTGGCTTTTGCCAAAGCATCCGGCGAACTCGCAAGTCGAATGCGGATTAAATTCAGGCTTGATGGTTCATTTTTCTTATGTTTTTTTGAGCCCTTCATTGCGATGGCGCGTATATTTTTGCCACAATCTGCTCATCGGGCATCCGTCGCAAGGCCCCGCTCACCCCAAGGAAGATCTCATGTCCATCCGTGACTGGCCTGAATCCGAACGCCCACGTGAACGCCTGTTGGACAAAGGTGCAGGCGTGCTGTCCGATGCCGAGCTGCTGGCGATCTTTCTGCGGACGGGCACTGCCAGATACTCGGCGATTGAGCTGGCGCGGCGGCTGATCGAACGCTTTCAGGGTCTATCTGGATTGCTGTCAGCTTCGCCTGAGGCGGTCATGCAAGAGCATGGCATGGGTGCCGCCAAATACGCTCACCTGATGGCGGCACTGGAGCTCGGACGTCGCCATGTGGAGAGTGAGCTGAGGCAAGGCGCAGCCTTAAATGATCCGCAGACCGTGATCCGCTATATCAGCCAGCAGCTCAAGAGTGAATCGCGTGAAGTGTTTGCGGTGATGTTTCTGGATAGCCAACTCAAGCTTTTGGCATTTGAAAAGTTATTCTTTGGTTCGGTCACGACCTGTAGCGTGCATATCCGTGAGATCATCAGTCGGGCGCTGGCCCATCGCGCCGTGCAGATCATCATCGCGCATAATCATCCTGATGCCCCGGCCTTGCCGTCACCTGCAGACCTTGCACTGACGCGACAGTTGGGACAGGCCTGCGATCTGTTTGATATTGAGCTCATCGATCATGTGATCGTTGGCAGTCAAGGTTCCGTCTCCTGCGCAGTCGCAGGTTATATGCCCGGCAAAGCGGAGATGCGATGACAGCGCCAGAGACTGATATACCTCCACCTGAGAACGTTTCCTTTTGGCAGGCGTTTCGCTTCTGGCTGCGTCTGGGCTTTATCAGCTTTGGCGGACCTGCCGGTCAGATCGCCATCATGCATCAGGAGCTGGTCGAGGAGCGGCGCTGGATCTCGGAGCGGCGTTTCCTGCATGCCTTGAATTTCTGCATGGTGCTGCCGGGCCCCGAAGCCCAGCAACTCGCCATCTATATCGGCTGGCTCATGCATCGCAGTATCGGTGGCATCGTGGCGGGGGGACTGTTTGTGCTACCTTCGCTGTTTATCCTGATTTTCCTGTCGTGGCTGTATATTGCTTATGGCAATCTGCCATTGATCGCCGGGCTCTTCTACGGCATCAAGCCCGCCGTGACCGCCATCGTCGTGCAGGCGGCCTATCGGATCGGCTCTCGTGCGCTCAAGAACGCATGGTTATGGGCCATCGCAGCGGCATCCTTTGTCGCGATTTTTGCCCTGAATCTGCCTTTTCCGCTCATTGTCCTGTCAGCCGCAGTCATCGGTTTTATTGGCGGACGGCTGGTCCCGGCTTACTTTGCACTCGGCGGCGGACATCAGGCCAACGCGCGCTCCTATGGCGCAGCCCTCATTGATGACGACACACCGCCCCCGGCTCATGCGCGCTTTCGCTGGTCACGGGTCGGTCTGGTGGCGGTGATCGGACTCTTGCTCTGGGCGCTGCCGATGGGACTCCTGACGGCCTGCTACGGCTGGCATCATCCGCTGACCCAGATGGGCTGGTTCTTTACCAAAGCGGCCTTCCTGACCTTCGGCGGTGCGTATGCCGTGCTGCCGTATGTCTATCAGGGTGCCGTGAGTCACTATCACTGGCTGACGCCGACTCAGATGATCGATGGTCTGGCGCTGGGCGAGACGACTCCGGGGCCGCTGATCATGATCGTGGCGTTTGTGGGCTTTGTCGGGGGATATGTGCAGGGGTTCTATGGGCCAGAGATGCGCTTTTGGGCTGGGGCGATTGCGGCTTGTCTGGTCACTTGGTTTACCTTTCTACCGTCGTTCTTATTTATACAGGCCGGTGGGCCATTTATTGAGTCCACCCACGGGGATCTAAAGTTCACTGCGCCCCTGACGGCGATTACCGCCGCCGTGGTCGGTGTGATCCTCAATCTGGCACTGTTCTTTGGCTATCACGTACTCTGGCCGCAAGGATTCGCAGGTCACGTTGACCTCTGGTCTGCGCTGATCGCCTGCGCCGCAGCAGTAGCACTGTTTCGCTTTAAGCGCAATGTGATTCACGTGATCGCCGCCTGTGGCCTGCTCGGCCTGATCATCCAAAGCCTGATCTCACATAGCGGGATATGACGGATCACGCACTCAGCGCAAGCGGTGTAACTGCTCAAAATGTCTGGACTCAAACAGTCCATTGAGTCCATCAATGCGATCTGCACCCAGCAGATACAGCGCTTCCTCATCGCCCGCGAGCAAACGCCCGCTCTTGCTGATGAGCAAGATGCGATGACCGCTACAGATTTTGCCCACGGGTAATAGACTCTCACCCAGCTTCTGCTCACACTGCCGCACCCACGCCTGCGGGGTTTCTTCGATCGTGCGGCAGGCATTGAAACTGAAATACTTCAGGTCCGCCACCTCATGCACGCGATGCCAACCTTCGAGCCAGCCAAACGGCGCCAGAAAGTCCACAGCCTCATGCAGCATGGTATAGCCCCATTCTTCATAGGCCTGTATAAAAGGTTTGACATCACATGCCCGGCTGGCATACCAGCCTGCGGGCAATAACTGGCGCTCGGCCTGAATACTGAGGGTCATCGTGTCGATCGTATCGAGAGTCATCGTGCGTCTGCCTGATCAGTCCTGATTCGGATTTTACTGTTGTTTTTTGCGTCGTTCTTTTTACGTTGTGCTGTCTTTATGCAGTCATTACCGGATGAGGCGC
>JASLEL010000393.1 GCA_030151145.1 Aquirhabdus sp.
GTCATGATGATCCAGAAGGTCACGATGATCAGAGCCATGATAAAGCGCATGAACATCCCACGCCTTTACCTGCATTCTCCCGACATACGCGTATCCCCATGATGCCGCCTTTTTCGTTGATCAATCCCTTCAGCATGCGGATTTTCAACGCGCTGTATTTTCATCGGCATGCTCGCCCGGACACGCGCAATCTGCATTACGCGCGCTTTTTCTACCCGCTGGATGCCATCCCGCACTGGAATTGGCTCTATGGCCACAGGGGCTTTCAGCAGTATCAGTGCATCATTCCCGCACCACATGCGCGTCTGGTCATGCGCGACATTTTGCAGATCATCGCCCGTGCAGGTCAGGGGTCGTTTCTGGCTGTACTGAAGGCCTGTGGCGACGTGCCCTCACCCGGTCTGCTCTCCTTCCCCCTGCACGGCACCACACTTGCGCTGGATTTTCCCCAGAGTCATCGGACAGCACAACTGTTCAACATGCTGGATCATCTGGTGCATGAAGCAGGTGGACGGCTCTACCCGGCCAAAGATGCGCATATGTCCGGTGTGCATTTTCGGCACGCCTATCCGGCCTGGACCCAACTTGAAGCGCTGCGTGATCCCGCTCTCCTTTCCCACTTCTGGCAACGAGTCACCTCATGACCTCAACTCCGCCTCGCATCCTCATCATCGGTGCGACCTCAGCCATCGCCGAGGCGGTGGCACGATGCTACCTGGATCAGCAGAGCACGTACTATCTCGTGGGCCGCAATGCAGACAAGCTCGCGATCATCGCCAGTGACCTTCAGGCACGGGGAGCGCGAGATGTACACATGCATGTCATGGATCTCAATAACACCTCAAGCATCACCGACATGGTGCAGCAGGCAAGCCAGACGCTGGGGCAGATTGATATGACACTCATCGCCCACGGTTCGCTGCCCGATCAGGCACGCGTCGAGCGCGACCTCGACTATGCTTTGGATGAATTTCATACCAATGCCACCAGCATGATCGCCTGCATGCAGGTCGTCGCGCAGCATCTGGTGCGGCAGGGCACGGGAGTGCTGGTCGTGATGGGCTCAGTCGCAGGAGACCGCGGTCGCGCAAGCAACTATCTCTATGGCGCAGCCAAAGCCGCCGTCGCAGCCTATGCTACCGGACTACAGGCCCGCCTCTATAGGCAGGGCGTGCATGTACTCCTGATCAAACCCGGCTTTGTCGCAACCCCCATGACCGCACATCTGGATTTACCTGCGCGTCTGGTGGCACATCCTGAGCAGATTGCGCATGACATCGTACAGGCCATTCATCGCCGCCGACATGTCTTGTACGCGCCACGCTTTTGGTGGCTGATCATGCTGGTGATCCGACTGATCCCAACCGTGATATTCAAACGCCTGCGCCTTTGATCTTGTTTTGACTTTGACCTGCAATCAAACAGCGGCAACGCAGATCACATCGCTAAGGCTCGGGCGTTGATGTTGCAGACACAAATGCAGGCTGACCCGTATGGCCAGATAATGGCGCCATCACGACCTCGGGTAGATGCGCACGTGTGCTTGCAACCTGATCCGGCGGGATATCCATCCGCCATGACGCATCCGGCGGCACCACCAACTGCCAGCGCGCTGTCTCAGAGCGATACGTCACCGCAGGCAACACGGTATCGATCCGAAATGACGTCATACTCTGATACATGCTCAGGGCCAACAGCACGGCACAGCAGATCCTGACCCAGCGCAAAGGCGTCGTCACCATCGTCAGCATGATGGCCCAGAGCGCAAAGACGAACGGCTCGAAGTAATAGCGACCACCCCACAAATGCCACTGAAAAGGCACATGAAACGCCCTGCTACGCAGCACCGACAATAACCAGAACTCCAGCGCCAGAAAAAGCAGCGCAAGGCAGAGATACGACATCGCCCGGGGCGACTTGAGGATTCCGGCCAACAGCAACACTGCGACCAGTGCAGCCATCACACACCAGATCAGTGCCGGATCACTCAGCCAAGAGCCGGGAAAAAACAGACTCAGCACACAGTCGCGCAGAAACTCGGTCAGCCACGAAAAATGCACGACCTCATGCAACAAGCCCGGTGCAGGATTGGCCGGGTCAATATAAGGTGCAGGACTGCTTACCATCAGCACGGTCTGAATCGTGATTGCAATCCCATACAGGCCGAAAAACAACTTCGAAAAAGGATGCCTGACACCACGGCAGTACAGCAACATCGCCACGACCCACGGTGCAAACAGAATCCCCTGCGGCCCGCTCAAGGCAAAAAGCAGGACCAGCCCACTACGTGCCAGCATCGACCAGACAGAAGGCGTATCGTCCATAGGCCTGCGCGCCTCTTCCCACAGCATGACCAATAACGCCAGACCCACGATCCATTGCAGATCGGTGATATTCAGCCAGACTTCACCGCGACTGGGCATCAGGAGCGGTGTCAGTGCAATCAGCCACGCCCCGCAGACAGGCATATATTTAGACGCAACATCATAGAGATAGACTGAAACCAGACAGGTCATGATGACGCAGATGACCATAAGGGCCAACGGGATCTGATACAGCGGAAAAAGATGTATAGACAGCAGCGCGATCAATCGTGGCAACAGATGCAGATAACCGTTATAGACCGTCAGGATCGAGTCGCCCTGCAACTGATAAGCCTGCCCGAGAAAAATCCGACCGTCTTCAGCCCACAGATAGCCGTTTATCAGCCGCTCAGGCATCCGCACAAATAACAACAGCAATACCCCGGCAGCGACCAGTACACGCTGGACCCATCGCTGTCTGATGAGCGATCTGGTGCTTGCTCGGCTCATGTGTTTTTATGCTGTCCTTCTGCTGGCTGATCATCCGTCGCAGTAACTATCCATGGCGACCGACCCCTGCCATGTATGGTCAATATTCTTGCCCAGAGCATAGCACGAAACCTGACACCAGACATGCCGCCAAACACGTACAAGCCATTGCGCACTCACTAGAAAATGCGGCTCCTCTACACGAGGTCCAGAAGACCGGATACATAAAAAAAGAGCTCTTAAAAAGAGCTCTTGGAAAGCATCGTTTTTACAAAGCATAGTTCTTACAAAGCATCGATTTTACAAAGCATGGCTCTTACAAAGCTTGGCTCTTAGCTTAGAATGCATGGCTCCACGCTAGGCCATAGACATCCTCCTGCAGCTCAATGTCGGCATTGCCACCGCCTAACCCTGCAGGCGGAAAGCCGGGCGGAATCGAAGCACTACCATGCACCTGCTGATTGAAAGCATGGATATAGGATGCGCTGATTTCGTCTTTAGTATTCAGCTTCCAACTGGCACCCAAGGTCAGATGCTTCTGCACCGCACCCGGTGCCAGAATATTAAAGAATGTCTCACCTGAGGGTATCGGCTGCTGGTTATAACTGAAGCCGCCGCGCAAGGTGAGCCGATCATTGGCCTGCCAGATGGCACCGAGTTTATAGACACTGATATCGCGCCAGCCAAAGCCGGGACCCTGACTGTCGCCGAGCGGATAGCCCTGCTGCAAGGCCGCGAAAGAATTACCCACCGCCGCCACATCATGATAGAGGATACGCTGCCAATCGAAAGCCAGTGTCAGTTGCTGGACGGGCTTGACCGCGATCCCAAGTGCATAAGTCTCCGGGATATCAAAGCGCCCGCCGCCTGCAAACAGCCCGGCGTATTTATCCAGCTTGCCCATGCGCGTCTTGCTCTGCCAACTGGCCCCAAGCGACACCGCGTCATTGATCTTACCAATCCAGCCGAGTCGCACGCCTGCGCCATAGGAGTCGTCATTGCCCTGATCGCTCACTGCGCTCGGATCATTGGAGAAGCCGCTGAAGATCCCGATGCCCTTGGCCGTGAACCGCTGGTAAGCCAGATTGGCAGCAAGACCGACACTGTTGTGGTCGTTGATTTTCCACGCGATGGCAGGTGAGACGAACAGTTGCTCAAGATTGACCCCTGCCGCACCGGATGCGCCATAGCGGCTGTAAGGATTGGTGGCATAGTCCGTATTCATGCCGCCATTGCCGTAGATCGCGAGACCCAAGCTCACATCCGGGCTGATCGGCTGGCTATAGCCGAGCGATGGGATGAGGAAATTATGCGTGCGATTGCCGCTATAGCTGGCATTAGGCCCAAAGACATTGCCATTGATCGACGCCGAGCGATCAGGAGAAAACAGATCCAGCCCCACATTGAGCTGCTGACCGACCTCAGTCAGCCCTGCCGGGTTGACCGCAATGGTGAGCGCATCCTGCGCAAAAGCAGTACCTGCACCTGCCACAGCATCGTTCTTGACCCCATAACCGCTGGCAAAATAACCATTGGTCGCATAGGCAGAAGACGAGGCAAGCAGCATCAGGGCGATGGACAAAGGCGTCATAGACCATAGCGTCTGGCTGCGCAATGCGTTTTTCGACAAGATAGTCATGATGGCTCTCGTTTAAAGTGTTCGATACAGCCATCATACGAAGCATATACATTTGAAAATAATATTATTTTTATATTTACTTATGAACTAAGTGGTTAACATTGTCATGAAGTTAGCACTTTTTTAGCAAATACAATACCAAACCGTCCGCCCCTATCTGCCTCAGACCGCTGATCAAATCACAGATCACCAGCATGATTGGCAGCACGCCATGTACATCAAGGCACGATCACCGCTGGAAAGGACGTCGCCGACTGGCGTGCCAGTTCAATAAAGGCGCGCAAATAATCAGTCTCCAGTTCCGTTTCACGTGCACCCAGATAGATCTGTTTGGCAATGCCATCCACACCCAACCGCACCGGC